>NZ_JBKSWG010000007.1:0-106249 GCF_047234585.1 Sellimonas sp.
GCCTTTGGACAGCATACTCCAACAGATCACAGACTGGCTGAAAGAAATGCTCATCGGAGCTATTATGGGAAATCTGTCGGGGATGTTTGAGTCCGTCAACAACCAGGTTGGCGAGATAGCAACCTCCGTGGGCAGAACGCCGGAGAGCTTTTCTCCGGAAATTTTTGCTATGGTTCGAAACATCTCCGAATCAGTGATTATTCCCATAGCAGGCTTGATTTTAACCTTCATTGCCTGCTATGAGCTGATTCAGCTGATTATTGACCACAACAATCTGGCAAATTTTGAAACCTGGATTTTCTTCAAATGGATTTTCAAAACTTTCGTTGCGGTCATGTTAATCACGAACACATTCAATATTACAATGGCAGTTTTCGATGTGGCACAACACGTGATAAACGCCAGCGGCGGCATCATAGCCGGTGACACAGCCATAGATGCTTCCGGCTTGGAAGCACTGGAGGAAACACTTCAGGGAATGGATTTGGGTCCGCTGATCGGTTTATTACTGCAATCTTTTGTTGTGCAGATCACGATGTATGCCCTTTCTATCATCATTTTCATTATCGTCTACGGAAGAATGATTGAAATCTATTTAATGGTGAGCCTTGCTCCGATTCCGTTTGCGACCTTTGCGAACCGGGAACAGAATCAGCTTGGACAGAATTATCTCCGTTCACTGCTGGCTCTCGGCTTCCAGGGATTTCTGATTCTGGTCTGCGTCGCTATTTATGCGGTGTTGGTACAGAGCGTAGCATTTTCGGACGATATTATCGCAGATATTTGGGGTGTTATGGGTTACACCGTACTGCTTTGCTTCACTTTGTTTAAAACAGGTACGCTTGCCAAAAGCGTATTCAATGCTCACTGATAGAAGGGAGGTCTTTCTTTGGCAGCATATATCCCCGTTCCTCGTGACCTGACGAGGGTGAAATCTAAGGTGTTCTTTAATCTGACAAAACGACAGCTTATTTGTTTTGGGACAGCGGCGCTCATTGGAGTGCCGTTTTTCTTTCTGCTCAAATCTGCCGGTAATGTCAGTCTGGCGGCGCTGGGCATGATCATCATCATGCTCCCGTTGTTTTTCCTTGCCATGTACGAAAAGGATGGTCAGCCGCTTGAGGTTATTGCACGTCATTTTATTCAGGCGAAATTTGTTCGTCCCAAAATCCGACCGTACAAGACGGATAACTATTACGAAGTGCTGATCCGTCAGTATCAGCTCGAAAAGGAGGTAGAACGAATTGTTTTTCAGAAAGAAAACAAAGGAAAGAGAAATAAAAATGCCCACTCATCTCAGCAGAAAACAGCAGAGAGAAATTAAAGCTGTGATTGAACGGGCGAAAAAGGATAACGGGATTCCGCAGACAGCCCAGCAGTCTATCCCGTTTCAGCGGATGTTTCCGGATGGGATTTGCCGTGTGACAGACAGCTACTACACCAAAACCATTCAGTTTCAGGACATCAACTATCAGCTGGCACAGCAGGAAGATAAAACAGCCATCTTCGATGAATGGTGCAGTTTTCTCAACTTTTTTGACAGCTCCATCCATTTTGAATTGTCCTTCATGAATATGAGTACCGATGCGGAGAGCTTTGAAAAAAGCGTCCGTATCCCATTCAAAAAAGATGACTTTAATTCCGTGCGGGCAGAATACAGCCAGATGCTGAAAAAGCAGCTTTCTCAGGGTAATAATGGTCTGACAAAAACAAAATATCTGACTTTCGGTATCGAAGCAGAGTCCATGCGTCAGGCAAAGCCGAGACTTACTCATATTGAGAATGATTTGCTCAACAATTTCCGCCGGTTGGGAGTCATTGCCAATGCACTGGACGGAAAGGAACGTCTGCGGCTCATGCATTCTATGTTCCACATGGGGGACGACGATAAGTTCTTTTTTGACTGGAAATGGCTGGTGGAATCCGGGCTTTCCGTCAAGGACTTTATTGTTCCCACTGCTTTTGTCTTTAAAAATAACCGCACGTTTCAGATGGGCAGTCTGTACGGCTCCATGTCCTTTCTTTCCATTACGGCATCCGATCTCAGTGACCGGATGCTGGCAGATTTTTTGGATATGGAGTCCAGTCAGATTGTAACCATGCACATCCAGTCGGTAGACCAGACCGCCGCTATCAAAAGTATCAAACGGACAATCACAGAGCTTGACCGCAGTAAAATTGAGGAGCAAAAAAAGGCAGTTCGCTCCGGATATGACATGGATATTCTTCCGAGCGATCTTGCCACCTACGGAAAGGATGCAAAGGCACTCCTGAAAGAGCTGCAAAGCCAGAATGAGCGAATGTTCATGGTGACGTTCCTTGTCATGAATACCGGACGTACAGAGCAGGAACTGGAAAACAATGTGTTTCAGGCTCAGAGCATTGCTCAGAAGCACAACTGCAATCTGCGGCGGCTGGACTTTCAGCAGGAACAGGGAGTGATGAGCAGTCTGCCCCTTGCCCATAACCTGATTGAGATTCGCCGAGGGCTGACTACCAGTTCCGCAGCAATCTTCGTTCCGTTCACCACGCAGGAACTGTTCCAGAGCGACGGCGAAACGCTCTACTATGGTTTGAACGCACTGTCTAACAACCTGATTATGGTGGACAGGAAAAAGCTGAAGAATCCGAATGGATTGATTCTGGGTACTCCTGGTTCCGGTAAGTCCTTCAGTGCAAAGCGTGAAATCACCAATGCCTTTCTGGTAACAGATGATGACGTTATCATCTGCGATCCGGAAGCAGAATATACCGCACTGGTTCAGAAATTCCGGGGACAGGTGGTAAAAATCAGTTCTTCCAGCACCAACTATATCAATCCGATGGATATTAACCTCAATTATTCAGAGGACGATAATCCGGTGGCACTGAAAGCTGATTTTATTCTGTCGCTCTGTGAGCTGATTGTGGGCAGTAAGGACGGTTTACAGCCGGTGGAAAAGACAGTTATTGACCGCTGTGTGCATCAGATTTACCAGCGGTATTTTGATGACCCGAAACCGGAAAATATGCCGATTCTGGAGGATTTGTACAATGCCCTGCTGAAACAGGATGAAAAGGAAGCCCGTCATGTTGCGACTGCACTTGAAATCTATGTCAAAGGCTCCCTTAATGTGTTCAACCACCGGACTAATGTGGATATTCAGAACCGCCTGGTATGCTATGACATCAAAGAATTGGGCAATCAGCTGAAAAAGATTGGTATGCTTGTCGTACAGGATCAGGTCTGGGGACGTGTCACTCAGAACCGCAATGCCGGAAAATCCACCCGGTATTATATTGACGAGTTCCATTTGCTCCTGAAAGAGGAGCAGACTGCAACCTATTCCATTGAAATCTGGAAGAGATTCAGAAAATGGGGTGGCATTCCTACAGGCATTACCCAGAACGTAAAAGACTTGCTTCGCAGTCCGGAAATAGCCAACATTCTGGAAAACTCCGATTTCATCTATATGCTCAATCAGGCAAGCGAGGACAGAGCCATTCTGGCACAGCGTTTGAATATCTCTCCGCATCAGCTTTCTTATGTCACAAACTCCGGTGAAGGAGAAGGGCTTCTGTTTTACGGTAATGTGATTCTGCCGTTTGTTGACCACTTCCCGAAGGATATTGAGCTGTACCGTATCATGACCACAAAATTGTCCGAGGTTTCCAAAGAGAAGGAGGGGTAATTCATGGTGAAACGACCTACCCGCCTTCAATTTACCGAAGATGATCTGTCCAGTGATGCCGTGAAAAAAGCTGCCGGGAAAGCGGATAAAGCCGCAACAAAGGCAGAAAAGGCGGTGGACAGGCTTACTCCTAAGAAGCACCGGAAACTGCGGCAGGAATCGGATATATCTGCTGACCGGACGAAAAAACTGCGATTTGACAAGGCAAAATCAGAAGAAATTCCGCCGAAGCCTTCCGGTATCAAACGGGTTGCAACTCGTGCTCCGGTAGATACGCTGTCTGCTACCGCCCACAAATCCATCTCCAAATATGAGGATGATAATGTGGGCGTACAGGCAGCCCACCAGACGGAACTGGGAGCAGAAACTGCTTATCATGTTGCCAGTCACGCTGCATACAGCCATAAGCTGAAAGCCTATGATAAAGCGGAAAAACTTGTTGGAAAATCTGATAAGGCAAATGTCAACGCTCTGTTTGAAAAGTTCAAAAAAGAGAATCCGGACGCTTCCTCGAATCCCGTTTCCCGCTGGCGGCAAAAGCACAATATCAAAAAGGAATATGCCGCCGCACGAGCCGGGAAAGGCGGAAAAGCCACAGTAAAAGGTGCAGAAAAGACTGCAAAAGGGGCAAAAACGGTAACGCAAAAAATTACAGATTTTTGTGTATCCCATAAAACGACGCTTCTTTGGGTACTGGCACTGGCATTGCTGTTTATGGTGGTGTCCGGAATGTTCTCTGCCTGCTCTACCATGTTCCAGGGCGGCACTCAGGTTGTTCTTGGCACTTCCTTTACTGCGGAAGATGAGGACATTCTGGGCACAGATGAAGATTATACGGCTTTGGAAAATGATTTACGGAGTCAGGCAGATAATATTGAATCCACCCATCCGGGATATGACGAGTACCGTTACTCTCTGGATGAAATCGGGCACAACCCTTATGAGCTTGCGTCATACCTGACGGTCATATTTGAGGACTACACCCGTGAAGAAGTGCAGGCAACATTGCAAAGTCTGTTTGAGCAGCAATATGAACTGACATTGGAGGAAGAAATTGAAATCCGCACACGGACAGAAACCAGAACCGGCACACGAACCCACACTGACCCGGAAACCGGTGAAACATGGGAAGAAGAATATGAGTATGAGGTAGAAGTCGAATACGAGTATTATATTCTCAATGTCACCTTGCGGAATTATGGACTGGGCAATGTGATTCGCTCCGCTGGCTTAACCGAAGATCAGATGGAACGATATGAGCTGTTGCTGGAAACGCTGGGAAATCGCTCCTACCTGTTTGGCGATGACATTTCTTCAGCACCTGGCGGTGGCGGAGAATATACGGATTATGATATTCCAGGGGAAGCTCTGACCGATACCGCATTTGCCAATATGATACGGGAAGCAGAAAAGTATCTGGGCTATCCGTATGTTTGGGGCGGTTCTTCCCCATCCACCAGTTTTGACTGTTCCGGCTTTGTGAGCTGGGTCATCAATAATTGCGGCAACGGCTGGAGCGTTGGCAGACAAACTGCTAACGGACTCAAAAATCTCTGTGACATTATCCCGCCGTCTGAAGCGAAACCTGGTGATCTGGTTTTCTTCCAGGGAACCTACAACACATCGGGAGCTTCTCATGTCGGCATTTATGTAGGCGATGGAATGATGATCCACTGCGGCGATCCGATTTCCTACGCTTCAATTGAAACGAATTATTGGCAGCAGCACTTTTACTGCTTTGGCAGAATCCCGTAAGCTGCCGGAAAGGAGAAGTTATGGGAGCAAAATTAGAAAAGCTTGGTGCGGAGCTTGCAAAAGCACGAAAAAAGAAAGCGGAATGGGATTCCAGGGTAAAGGATTTGGAACGCCGGTATCGTGAAGAGGAGAACTCCGAAATTCATGAGATGGTACACGCCGCCAATCTGACACCTGACCAGCTTTCAGAACTGCTTCGTATGTTTGCAGAAAATGCCGTACCGAAGCCTGAAACCATTCAATCTGTAACAGAGGAGGAAAATGCACATGAAAATTAAATATTTGGGTACTGCCTGTATGGCACTGCTTCTGAGCATTGGGCTGTTTTCTACAACGGCATTTGCCTATTCAGACGCTCCTGCTGAAACCACACAGGAGCAGACGGAGGAAGCAGCAGCCGAGGAAGAAAGTGAGCCGATGGAACCGCTTACGCCTGACGGGAATATGACGCTGGTGGATGATGAGGGCGAACACCCTTCTGCGGGGAAACAGTTCATTACTGTTGTGACGAAAACCGGCAATTATTTCTATCTCATTATCGACCGTGATGATGAAGGCAAGGAAACTGTCCACTTCCTGAATCAGGTGGATGAAGCCGATTTGATGAAGCTGATGGATGAGAAGGAGCTGGAGCAGGTACAGCCTGTCGAGGAAACAACGCCGACTCCTGAACCGGAATCTCAGCCTGATCCGGAACCGGAAATGCCGGAAACAGAGCTTGAGCCGGAAAAGGAGCCGAACCTGCTTCCGGCTATTTTGACCATTGTTCTTCTTGCTGCTGGCGGCGGATTCTTTGCATTCAAAAAGCTCAAGGGTAAAAAAGCGGAAAAAGCACAGGAAAAGCCTGATCCGGATGCCGATTATGTGGATGAGGAAGATTATGGGTATGAGGAATCTGACGATTATTCTGCGGATGAGGATGATGCAAAGTATTCGGATGATGAGGAGGATAACAACGAGCCGGTATAATCAGAACCGGCGGGCAGCCTTCGGGCTGTCTTACATAATGGGAGTATTTTCTCTGATACTGTCCCATAATAAAGAACAGGAGAGAGTTTATCTCCGTCATTATATTGAAATCTCCGTCATTTTAGGGTAAAATGAGGTAGATAAGTTGGAAATGAGGTAGATACCATGCGGCTATTTGATTATAAAAAGGAACCGGAAAAACTTTTGACACCGGAGATCGTGCAGATGGTTTCCGGTATCCATGAACACAAAGGGAAGCAGGAGTTATTTCTGGAAGCCAATATTGACGAACTGAAAACCCTTTTGGAAGTTGCATTGATTCAAAGTACGGGAGCTTCTAATCGTATCGAAGGTATTTATACAACGGATAAGCGACTGGAGGAACTGGTAAGCCAGAAAGCGGAACCCCGAAACCGTTCCGAACAGGAAATTGCAGGCTATCGTGAAGTACTTGCTACCATTCACGAAAGTTATGAATACATTGTTCCCCGTCCCAATCTGATTTTGCAGCTGCATCGGGATTTATATTCTTACTCTCAGAAAGCTGCTGGCGGAAGTTATAAAAATGCGGATAATGTCATTGCTGAAACAGATGCAGAAGGACATCAAAAGGCACGGTTTATTCCGGTTCCGGCATTTCAGACCGCAGAAGCAATGGAGGAACTTTGCAGAGAATTTTGGGAAGCCTGGGAAGCTGATCATATTGATAAACTTCTTCTGATTCCCATGTTTATTTTGGATTTTCTCTGTATCCATCCTTTTAATGACGGGAATGGACGCATGAGTCGCTTGCTGACTCTTCTGCTCTTCTATAAAGCCGGATATATTGTCGGGAAGTACATCAGTATGGAAATGCTGATTGAAAAAACCAAAGAAACCTATTATGAAGCATTGCAGGCAAGTTCAACCGGCTGGCATGAAAATGAGAACAGCTACGAACCTTTTGTAAAATATTATCTTGGTATTACGTTGAAAGCATACAATGAATTTGAAAGCCGTGTAGAACATTTGAAAAACCGCACACTTTCCAAGCCGGAACGAATCCGAGCCATGATTGACGAGAAGGTTGGAAAAATCACGAAAAAGGAAATCCTGGATGCCTGCCCTGACATTAGTAAAACAACGGTAGAACGCACTTTGACGGAATTGGTAAAGAGTGGTTACATCGCCAAAGTCGGTTCGGGGCCGGCTACCGGTTATGTCAGAATCTAAGTTATAGAAATCCTTATCTCCGTCATTAATTGATAAAATGACGGAGATATTTTATGAATGAGGCAGATACCTCTGTTACATAGCAGTCGTACATTTCGGTGTATGGCTGCTTTTATTTTGCTCTGAAGTGATGCAGATAATCCTCGGTACATAGCAGTTGTAGATTTTGGAATATAGATACTTTTACATAGTTTTCAGATTAAATAAGGGTGTAGTAAGATTCTAAAATTTAAAAATAAGATATTGACAGCCGATATCGGCTAATACTATTCTGTTAAGTAGAGGAGGTGAATCGAGTGAAGCGCTTATATACAATAGGTCAGGTTTCAGAATTAACAGGAATCAACAAGCGAACGCTTAAGTATTATATTGAACGGGATATGATCAGTCCTTCTGACAAAAAAGTAGAAGGTGGCAAAGAGTATTGGTTATATAGCGATTCGGATATAGCTAAAATCCGCCAAATTGCTTTATATAGAGAGCTAGGATATTCTGCTGATAAAATCAGAAAGATGATCCATTCTCCTCAGTTTGATTGGCGAGAAGCTATTGACACACAAATTGAAGAATTAAAGGCAAAGAAGAGGCATCTTGAAAATGTGATTTTTGCGGCTGAATTTATGAGGTACGCCAATGAATATGAAGGAAATGAGATAAAATTTGATATTTCCGATTTCGATAACAATATTGATCAGTTTGCTGTTAATACTTTTTCTACAAATGAGGAGGAACTGACCGAACAAAGCTTAAAGAAATTGAGTGATGAAATGATAAACGGGTTGAATATTTCGGATATTCAACAACAGGGGCAAAAAATTATTGAAATGATAGCAAAGCTTGGAAAGGCTATGGATTATGAACCGGATTCTGTAGAAGTCCAAAGGGAACTTTCAAGTATCTTTCTTTATTTTTCAGGACTCTCTGAAAAAGGTGACCTGAATCCTATAGATTTACTGTTTGGCATACGGTTGGTAAGTAATTTGAGCATGGACAGAATTTCCGATGTGATTTTTTCTAAGGAAGGGGCAAACGATTTTCTGTTGAAAGCACTTCAAGTATATTGCAATCGCATGAAGAAAGGAGAAAAAAATGGATAAAATTGTATCAAAAGTTGCTGCATTAGGAGTTCCGGGACTTGTGTTAGTAATTGCGATTGGAGCAACAGGATTAGCTGGGGGTGCTGCTATTACGGCAGCTCTTGCTGCATTAGGACCGGGAGGGATGATTGGTGGAATTGCGACACTTGGGGTCATAGGACTTTTATCTGAAGGAATTGCCAAATACGGTGTAGATGCAATTTTTTCGTCGGTAGTAAAAGAGTTATATAAACGAGGTGAAAGTAAGGAATCTATTCTTAAAAAAATCAAAAAGTATCCTATTTCTAGAGATTTGAAAAGAAAACTTAACGAATCTTTAGAAAAGATACCGTAAGAAGAAAGAGTTATATGCCATATTATTGATAGAAGCAATTTATACTAAGCAAATGAAAGAAAGGGTGAAAAAAATGAGTGAAAGATTCCCGGGTATTGATTGGTATTGTGATCGGTGTAATGCATATTTAAATTCACAGCCCGGATTCGATGATCACAAATACACTTGGAAATGTACCGAGTGTGGACATAAGAATAGTATTTCTTCTGATGATATTTATGAATCAGAGGAAGATTTTAGAAATGTAGATCGTTAAGGTGGATTTTATATGAAACATTTATTTAAAGCTACAAAAATGGGATGGGGAAAAGAGAAAGAAGGCATCTGGTTTGATTCGGATTATTATTCAAAGGAAGATGCTGAAGCAGAATTTAAACCTTATCAGGGAATAACAAAGCAAGGCTACCCCTACACTGGATATAGATATGATGGGCAGGAATACCATGATGTGACCTACCTAGGAGAATTCAGTGATGATGAATTGCCAAATAATGATGGAGAGTTAATAGAGTCAATTTTAAAAAATAAGTAGTTTAGTACATAGCCCTCAGGGATAACACCTTGTGGGCTATTTTTTATTTTCAGGAAAGGGGCAGATGCAAATGAAATTAGTATTGGCTGAGAAGCCATCTGTGGCACAGAGTATTGCTAAAGTGCTGGACGCAACGAAACGTGAGGACGGATACCTGGAGGGACACGGCTACATTGTCAGCTGGTGCGTCGGGCATCTGGTAGAATTATCACAGCCGGAAGCTTATGACGGGAAATACAGCAAATGGACGTATGCAGATTTACCAATCTTCCCTGAGCAGTGGAAGTACCAGATATCCGCCAGTACCAAAAAGCAGTTTGGGATTCTCAAAAAGCTGATGGCAAGAAAAGACGTGGAAAGCCTTGTCTGTGCAACGGATGCCGGACGTGAAGGTGAGCTGATTTTCCGTCTGGTTTATCATCAGTGCGGTTGTAAAAAGCCCTTTGAACGGCTCTGGATTTCTTCTATGGAGGATTCCGCTATCAGAGAGGGATTTGAGCAGCTGAAACCATCAACAGAATATGATGCTTTGTACGAAGCGGCATTATGCCGGGAGCGAGCCGACTGGTTGGTTGGAATTAACGCTACCCGGCTTTTTTCTACCCTTTACGGGCAGACGCTGAATGTGGGACGTGTCATGACGCCGACTCTGGCAATGGTCGTGATGCGTGAAGCTGCAATCTCCGCTTTCAAACCAGAACCTTTTTATACCGTGGAACTGACCTTGCAAGATTTTACGGTATCCAGTGAGCGTATAAAGGAGAAAGACCAGGCAAATGAAGTCTGCCGGAATTGTGCTGGTTCCGTGCTGACCGTCACGAAGGCAGAAAGTAAGGAAAAATCTGAAAAACCGCCTGCCCTGTATGATCTGACCTCTTTGCAGAGAGATGCAAACCGTGTTCTGGGATTTACTGCACAGCAGACGTTGGACTATACCCAGAGCTTGTATGAGAAAAAGTTGGTCACTTATCCACGCACTGACAGCCGGTATCTGACAAGTGATATGGAAAAATCGCTTCCGGAACTGGTGCAGTCACTTTTTCACATTTTTCCGGTGGAGGATGTGGAAAACATCCCTGTTCATGCGGCACAGGTTATCAATGACAGGAAGGTTTCTGACCACCATGCTATTATCCCGACCAAAGAAAGTTCAAAATACCATTTGGACGAACTTCCCAAAGGGGAACTTGCAGTTCTCCGGCTGATTGCCACCCGCCTGTTTTGTGCAGTTGGTGAACCGTTCCGGTACAACGAAAGCGTAATCGAGCTTTCCGATGGCAACTATGTCTTTTCTGCAAAGGGCAAAACCATCGTGCAGGAAGGGTGGAAAAAGTTCTCCGGAAAAGGCAGTGATGAGGAGAAGGATCAGCGAAAACAGCTACCGTCCCTTACAGTTGGCGAGGGATTGAGCGTTCATTCCGCAGAAGTCAGGGAAGGAAAAACCTCTCCGCCCAAACATTTTACGGAAGATACGCTTCTTCAGAGTATGGAAGCCGCCGGTGCGGAGGAAATGCCGGAAGATGCAGAGCGTAAAGGGCTGGGGACACCAGCTACCCGTGCTGCCACAATCGAAAAACTGGTACGGATTGGTTTTCTGGAACGTAAGGGCGATAAGAAAACCAAGCACCTGATTCCCACTCATAAAGGAACTGCCTTGGTGACAGTGATGCCGGAACAGATTCAATCTCCGTCCATGACAGCCGACTGGGAAGAAAAGCTGCTTCTGATTGAGCGTAGGAAATACGAAAGCGAAGCGTTTCTGAATGAAATTCAGGAGATGATTTCCGCACTGGTGCAGACCTATGAAAAGGTACAGGGTTCCGAAGTGCTGATGGCAAAGGAAGTCCGGACGGTCGGCGTTTGTCCGGTCTGTGGCAGTTCTGTAGAGGAACGGCAAAAGGGATTCTTCTGCTCAAACAGGCAGTGCCGGTTCGCATTATGGAAAAATAACCGCTATTTTGAGAGCATCGGCAAGAACCTGACAGCCACAGTGGCACAAAAACTCCTGTCGGACAGGAAAATCAGGCTGAAAGGCTGTAAATCCGCCAAAACCGGCAGGATGTTTGACGCAACAGTTGTCATGAATGTCACAGCGGAAGGGAAAGCGCAGTACAGCATGGAATTTGAAAATGGAGGAAAAACAAAATGATCAATGAGTTTAATCCGGAAGGAAAAGATATTCGTTTTATCGACAGTCATTATAAGGATTTGTTTCATATCCCGGATGGCGGAACCATTCAGGTACACTACTCCGATGATTCGGTAGTCATCAAACCCTGCAAGTTCATTGATGAGTACCATACGCAGATTGGAAATAATGTTTTTCATATCTGCCAGTTTGCAGAACTCCTGGAGCGTAACGGAAGCTATTGTCAGGCGGAACCGGAAATCATGGGGGACGAAGCAGCATGGCAGGTTGGGCGTGACCGGTATCTGGTACTCCAGACCTGTGAGGACGGTTACGACTATACCCTGTTTGACAGGGATTTTCGGGAAATTGATGGCGGTCAGCTGGATAATCCGGAATTTTCCATGCTGGAAGCAAGGACTGAGATTTTGGAGGACTTCGGGCTTCAGATGCGGGAGCTGCGGGCTGAGGTATATGAAGACATTATGGAAAAGGCAGAAGCTGCGGAGCTTCTTGATTCTGCGGAGAAATTATCTGTGATCGCTCAGTTGAAGCAGATTTCAGGACAGCCAGCACCGTCCAAAATGCTGCACAGTTGCGAAGAACCGGAAAGATAAGGGGGATGTTTATGTCACAGGATAAAATTGAACGTTGGAATGAAGTGGACGGCAATCTGGATAATTCGGAAAAAATGCAGGCGTTTTTGGACAGTACCACTGATGCGTATGCAATCTTACAGCTCAGGCACATTGATGAAACGGTATATGAACGCTTTGAATCTTATGATTCTCTGAAACGCCAGGGAAAAGAGCCGGATATTGACCACTATGATGTGGTATATATGGCTCATCTTTCCTCTTATACGGACCAGACTGCTATGCTGGAGGGGCTGTACACGAAATTCAATGTGGATCAGCCGGAGGATTTTCGGGGACACAGCCTGTCTGTCAGCGACATCGTGGCGTTGAAAACAGATGATGTGGTATCCTTTCACTATGTGGACTCGATTGGGTTCAGGGAACTTCAGGGATTTATGAAACCGGAAAATTATCTGAAGAATGCAGAGATGGCTGTGGAGGACGATTATGGGATGCTGGATGGCATTGTCAATAACGGGAAGGCTCCTGTTACAGAAGAACGCTCTTCTGTGTTGGCACAGTTAAAAGAGCGATCCGCTTTGGATGCCCCATATAAGCCTGCGAAATCCCATCCGGAAAGGGAGATGGAGTAATGGATTTGACCAGTGATGAAAAAATGTTGATTATGTTGTACAGCCCAGGGACAAGAATGGGACTGTGCGGAGTATTGAAAGAGATGAAGGAGCAGCTTCAGGATGACGAAACGGAGCTTTTGTCTTTGACAGATTCGGTGCTGAAAAAATTATCCGATATGGATGATGAAGCCTTTGAGAATCTGAACCTTTCTCTTGATTTTTGAAGATTGGAGGGAAACAATGAACGCTAAAGCGAGGTTTTATTCCGGTGTGGCAAGGGAAACCATCAACAGAATTACAGCCAGTCGGGAAAACTGGACTTCTTTTCTGACCACAATGGCTCGGAATTATGAGTTCACCTATCCGGAACAGGTTATGATTTATGCCCAGCGTCCCGATGCTACACTCTGCAAGCCTTATGAGGAATGGAACACTGAGCAGTATCGACGTTATGTGAAAAGATGTTCCAAAGGGATAGCTCTTTTTGTGATGAATCAGGATAAGCCGTATCTGAGATATGTCTTTGATGTGTCAGATACCGGTGTGCGCCGTTCTTCTCCGGCACTGAGCACATGGAAAGTGACCAATGAGAACCGTCCGTATATTATGGAGGAGATGGAACGTATTTTTCAGGTTCCGGCAGAAGGAATGCTGGAAAATCAGCTTGAAAATATCGCAATGAAACAGGCTTCGGAATATTGGACTGATTTCAGAAAACCAATCCTCGACATCGTTGCGAACAGCTTCCTGGAGGAGTATGATGAATATAACATCGAAGTAGCTTTTAAGACCGCAGTGGCAAACAGTGTATCCTATGCAATGTACAGCCGTCTTGCCGGAAATCCGGACGACTACTTCGAGCATGAAGATTTTGTCAATGTATTTGAGTTCAACACACGGCAGACTGTCAACGCACTTGGCACAGCGGTCAATGCAGTCAGCTCCAGAATGTTTGCTGAACTGGAAAAAGCAATCGAAGCCTATGAAAAAACGAAAACCATCGAAAGGAGCCATGATTATGAGCGAAATGACTTACAGACAAGCCGGGGATTATCAGATTCCGGACATCGAACTGAAGAACAGCGAAGAGAAGCCCCTGGGCAAGTACGGCAGGATGCGGAGAGCGTATCTGGAAGAGAACAATCCGATGCTGCTGAACGACCTGATTCTCAGCGAGGAGCTGTTTCCGCACCTTCAGGAGATCGACGAAACAGCACACCGCAGAGTCGAGCAGCTGATGAGCGAGCTGCTGGAGAAGAATCCGGCACCGGACAAAGCGACGCAGCAGATGGCATGGGTACAGCACATGAACAGCCTGAAAGCACAGGCGGAGGAAATCGTGACAGCGGAACTTATCAACAGTTAAGCCTGAACCTTTTCCTTTCTGAAGCGGAACAAATTAACTTTATTGATGAAGCAGAGAGCAAAACGCCCTCTGCTTTTTCTTTCGCTCAAAACGAAATTGACCAGGTGCTTGTCACTGGCGGTAACGAATCCAATCTCAGAATGACGGTGGCGCTGGAATATATGAAGGGAAAATCCACCGAGGAGATAGCAAAGCGTTTGCCGGAACTGTATCGTGGTAGCAATGGGTTCAAACTGGATGGGGTTGAGGTCAGCGTGTGGTTCGACGACCAGTGTATTCATCTTGCCAGAGGAAAAACTGCCCGTTTTGCTCCGTTCCGGCAGGTGGTATCCTGGCAGGAAGCAGCTGAGCGTATCGGAAAGCTTCTGGACAGCGGTGAGTATGCCACCAATGTGGAACTGGAAGAAGCTCCCGGCTACGAACGAACAAAGGTTGCAGAATCTTTCTGGTATCTTTACCATGACCTTTCCGATGAAGCCAAAGAACAGGGTTTTCTGACTTCTTTGCAGGAGATTCGTGGTAATGGATTTCCGAAGGAAACGGCTGCACTGGCTGACAAACTGGCAGACAGGCAGTTCAGAGCCACTTTGAGAGCTGAATATCAGAATTTTTTACAGGCACACAGCGAAGATTCTTCCCTGTTAAGATTCCATTATCACAAGCTGGAACACATGGCACAGCGACTGGATGAGCTTGATCTGCCACTCAGAGAATATCAGAGCACTATGACAATGCCGCCAGTTGTGCGTCAGTTTATCACCGATGATGAAATCAATGCGTCCCTTTCCGGCGGCAGTGGTGTTTCCGGTGGAAAAGCCCGCATCTATGAATACTGGCAGGAAGGACATTCGGCAAAAGAAAAAGCTGACTTTTTGAAAAACGAGTATGGTACGGGCGGTCACTCTCATGCTCTTTCCGGTGCTTCCGGCAGCGCTGAAGATCACGATGCAAAAGGGATTCGCTACACGAAAGACGGTTGTGATAAAGTACAGCTTTCCTGGACACAGGTTGCTTCCCGTATTGATTCTTTGATTTCGCAGGATCGTTATATGGCTCCGGAGGAGATTAAACCGGAACAGCAGGCGGATATTCCGGAAGAACCAGAAGACAGCCCGTTTGTCGAACAGGTAATGCGGGATGCGGAAACGATTGCTGCCGCAGAGGAACCGTATGAAAGATTTTTTGTCATTGATGTTGACCGTGGTTCCAAAATTGCGTATGCAATCTGGGATGACCAGACCAACGATTATTATGTGGACGAAGAAGGCGTTACCGAAGAATTTGACAGCGAATGGCAGGCAAACGACTATTTGCAGGAAGTAAAAAAGGCTGTTACTGCCAGAGAAGCTACGGAATGGGAATATATCGAGCACGCCAAATTTGAAGCAGTGTCTGAGCCGTCTTATCAGGTAGGTGATACCGTCTACCTGGAGGGAGAACCGTACAACATTACCAGAATCGGAACATTCAATGTGGAATTGCTGCCACCGGGCATGGTCTACCCCATTTATCGGGCGGAAAGCAAGGAGAATTTTGAACGCCTTCTGGGACAGGATGAGCGGAATGTCAGATTTCTTTCAGGTGCAGAGCAGGTAAAAGCAGATGTCTCATCCGAATCTGACCATTTTATCGACCATTACTATGTTGTGGAAGATTTGCAGGTTCAGGGGGCGCTTCAGCTCAGAGAGTACGGCACGTTTGAAGAAGCAATGAGGGCATACCAGTTCCTTCCTGCTGACCGGATGAAAGCCCTGGGTGTGCAGAACACAAGAACTCCTCTCCCTGGCAGCCTGGATTTGATTCAGTGCAAAGATGGCGAAGATACAATCGTTCAGGACTATATGAAGGTAGACGGCTGGCAGAATCCTGAGATTCTGAGTTTGGTACAGAATATTGAAACCACAATTCAGACAAAGGAAATCCTGGATGTTCCGGCGGTCAACTTTCATATCACAGACGACCGTCTTGGCGAAGGCGGGGCGAAGGCAAAGTTCCGAGCCAATATGGATGCGATACAGGTGCTCAGGGAACTGGAATCTGAAGACAGGAATGCTGCACCGGAAGAGCAGGAAATCCTTTCCCGGTATGTCGGCTGGGGCGGACTTGCGGACGCTTTCGATGAAAACAAGGCAAATTGGGCAGGTGAGTTCCGGGAACTTCGTGCAGCTCTTTCTCAGGAGGAATATGCGGCGGCAAGAGCCAGTACCCTGAACGCTCATTACACCAGTCCTACCGTTATCCGTGCCATTTATGATGCTGTTGAACAAATGGGATTTGAAAGCGGGAATATTCTGGAGCCTGCAATGGGAATCGGAAACTTTTTCGGAATGCTGCCGGATACCATGCGAAACAGCAATCTGTACGGTGTGGAGCTGGATTCCGTCAGCGGGCGTATCGCTCAGAAACTTTATCCCAATGCGGAAATTAGGGTGGCAGGATTTGAAACTACCGACCGTCGTGATTTTTATGATTTGGCAGTTGGCAATGTTCCCTTTGGAAACTACAAGGTTGCGGATAAGCCCTATGACAAGCTGGGATTTTCGATTCACAACTATTTTTTCGCCAAAGCCTTAGACCAGGTGCGTCCGGGCGGTGTAGTTGCCTTTGTGACCAGCCGTTTTACGATGGATTCCAAAAACTCCGATGCTCGCCGGTATATTGCACAGAGAGCAGAACTGCTGGGAGCAATCCGTCTGCCTAATAATGCGTTCAAGGCAAATGCCGGTACAGAAGTGGTATCTGATATTATCTTTCTTCAGAAGCGTGACCACCCGGTGGATATTGTACCGGACTGGGTTCATCTGAACACTACACCGGATGGATACACCATGAACAGCTATTTTGTGGAGCATCCGGAAATGATTCTTGGTGAGCTTTCGGCGGAGAGCACACAATACGGCAAGGATGAGCTTACAGTGCATCCCCGTGAAGGTGCGGAGCTGGCGGAACTGCTTCATAAAGCTGTAGCTCAGATCGGGGGCACTTATACGCCAGTGGAGCTTACCGAGGAAGCTGGCAGTCAGAAAAAAGAGCAGCTTACGATTCCAGCTAGACCGGACGTGAAAAATTTCTCTTACGCTGTGGTGGATGGTGACGTATATTTCCGAGAAAATTCCGTAATGCGTCTGGTAGAGCTGAATGAAAAAGCCAAAGAGCGTGTCTGCGGTATGGTAGAGCTTCGCCGGATTGTCAACGAGCTGATTGAATATCAGCTGGAAGATTATCCAGATGAGATGATCCGGAAAAAACAGGAAGAGTTAAACGCTGCCTATGATGCTTTTACCGACAAAAACGGGCTGATCAATAACCGTGCCAATGGTCAGGTCTTTGCGGATGATTCTTCTTACTATCTTCTGTGTTCACTGGAAAACATTGATGAAGACGGCAATCTGAAAAGCAAGGCGGATATGTTCACCAGGCGGACGATCAAACCGGAACGCCGGATAAGCGGCGTTGATACTCCGTCGGAAGCACTGGCGGTTTCCATTGGTGAGCGTGGCAAGGTGGATCTGCCTTATATGGCGGAACTTCTGGGGACTCCAGGCGAATATGATTCCATCAAAGCAGAGCTGAAAGGAGTTATCTTCAAAGACCCGATGGCTCCGGACGATGCGGTTTCCGGCTGGCAGACCGCCGATGAATACCTTTCCGGCGATGTACGAAACAAGCTGCGTATTGCTCAGATAGCGGCACAAAACGATGCTTCTTTTGAAATCAATGTACAGGCATTGCAGAAAGCACAGCCGAAAGACCTGGATGCTTCCGAGATTGACGTGCGGCTGGGGGCGACCTGGGTTTCTCCTGATTATATCCAGCAGTTCATGCAGGAAACCTTTGAAACTCCATTCTATCTTCGGAAAAATATTGAAGTAAAGTATTCCGAATTTACTGCGGAATGGAGAATCACCGGAAAAAGTTCTCCGGGCTATAACGATGTGGCGGCATATATGACCTATGGAACCGAAAGAGCCAATGCGTATCGTATCCTGGAAGAAACGCTGAATCTGAAAGATATTCGTGTCTATGATACTGTCGAGAGTGCAGACGGAAAACAGAAACGTGTCCTCAACAAAAAGGAAACGACTCTGGCACAGCAGAAACAACAGGCAATCAAAGATGCGTTTCGTGACTGGGTGTGGAAAGACCCGCAACGCCGGGAAGATTTAACTCGAACCTATAATGAGCTGTTTAATTCGACCCGTCCCCGTGAATATGATGGAAGTCATATCCGCTTCGGTGGCATGAATCCCGATATTACCCTTCGGGAGCACCAGAGGAATGCGATTGCTCATGTACTTTACGGTGGCAATACCCTTCTGGCGCACGAAGTAGGCGCAGGAAAAACCTTTGAAATGGCGGCTTCCGCTATGGAAAGCAAGCGTCTGGGACTGAGTCAGAAAGCGTTGTTTGTCGTGCCGAATCATCTGACTTTACAGTGGGCAAATGAGTTTCTGCGGCTGTATCCCAGTGCAAAACTTCTGGTAGCGACAAAAAAGGACTTTGAAACGGCAAACCGCAAAAAATTTTGTGCGAGGATTTCGACCGGTGATTACGATGCGGTGATTATCGGGCACAGCCAGTTTGAAAAAATCCCGCTTTCTCCGGAACGGCAGGAACGACAGCTCCGGGAACAGATTGACGAGATCGAAAATGCGATTGCAGAGCTGAAATATCAGCGTGGCGAAAATTTCACGATCAAGCAGATGGAAAAAACACGGAAATCCCTGGAAACAAGGCTGGAGAAACTTCTTGCCACTGACCGCAAAGATGATGTGGTAACCTTTGAACAGCTGGGGGTTGACCGCCTGTATGTGGATGAGAGTCATGCGTTCAAAAACCTCTTTTTGTACACAAAAATGAGGAATGTGGCAGGTCTGTCCACTTCGGAAGCCCAGAAATCTTCGGATATGTTCATGAAATGCCGCTATATGGATGAACTGACCGGCGGGCGTGGCGTGGTCTTTGCGACTGGCACTCCCGTGTCCAATTCCATGACCGAGCTTTACACGGTAATGCGTTACCTTCAATATGATACACTCCAGAAGAAGAACCTGACGCATTTTGATTGCTGGGCATCTATTTTCGGTGAAACAACCACTGCCATCGAACTGGCTCCTGAAGGTACGGGATACCGTGCCAGAACCAGGTTTGCGAAGTTTTTTAATCTGCCTGAGCTGATGAATATGTTCCGGGAAGTGGCAGATATAAAAACCTCCGACCAGCTCAATCTTCCTGTTCCGGAAGCAAAGTTTGAAACCGTTGTTGTTCAGCCGTCCGACTATCAAAGAGACATGGTAGCAGAACTTTCCGAGCGTGCGGCGGCGGTACACTCCGGCATGGTAGACCCATCGGAAGATAATATGCTCAAGATAACGTCAGATGGAAGAAAGCTGGGGCTGGATCAGCGTCTGATGAATCCGCTTCTTCCCGATGACCCAAACAGCAAACTCAACGCCTGCGTCCGGAATGTGCTCCGTATCTGGGAAGAAGGGAAAGAGGGCAGGCTGACACAGCTGCTGTTCTGTGACCTATCCACTCCGAAAAACGATGGGAATTTCAACGTTTATGATGACATCAAAGCAAAACTGATTGCGGGAGGTGTTCCGGAAAATGAGATAGCATTTATTCATGATGCCGATTCGGAAGCGAAGAAGAAGGAACTGTTTGCGAAAGTTCGTACCGGTCAGGTGCGTGTACTGCTTGGCAGTACGCAGAAAATGGGAGCCGGGACAAACTGCCAGGATTGCCTGATTGCACTCCACCATTTGGATGTGGGCTGGCGTCCTTCTGATATGACACAACGAAATGGGCGTATTATCCGTCAGGGAAATCAAAATAAGGAAGTACAAATTTACCAGTACGTCACGGAAGGAACCTTCGATGCGTATCTTTACCAAACTCTGGAAAACAAACAGAAGTTTATCTCGCAGATTATGACATCGAAATCACCCGTCCGTTCCTGTGATGATGTGGATGAACAGGCATTGTCCTATGCGGAGATCAAGGCTCTGTGTGCCGGAAATCCGCTGATTAAGGAAAAGATGGACTTGGATATTGATGTGGCAAGGCTGAAGGTTTTGAAAGCTGATTATCAGAGCCAGCAGTACCGGATGGAGGATAAGCTCCTGAAATATTTCCCGGCAGAGATTGAAAAGCAGACAGGTTATGTTCATGGGTTTGAAGCAGACAACAAAACAGCGGAATCTCATCCGCAGATTACTGATGGATTCTGTGGCATGGAGATTTTGGGAAAACACTATTCAGAAAAAGCGGATGCCGGTGAGATGATTCTTGCCGCCTGCAAAGAGATGAAAGGGACTGAGCCAATCTCTCTTGGAAATTATCGTGGCTTTCAGATGGAGCTTTCATTTGACAGTTTTCAGTATGAGTTTGATATTGTCCTGAAAGGCGCTGTAAGCCATCGAGTACCGCTTGGAACTGATGCTAGGGGAAATATCATTCGACTGGATAATGCTCTTTCCGGTATTCCGGAGAAGATGGAAAATGCCAGAGACAGGCTGATAAATCTCTATAATCAGCAGGAAGCAACAAAAGCAGAATTGGGTAAACCATTCCCACAGGAAGCGGAACTTGCTCAAAAGAGTGCTCGTCTGGCGGAACTGGATGCGGCTCTGAACATGGAAGATACGTTGCCTGAACATGAGGAAGTGGAGTATTCGGAAAAGCCGTCTGTTCTGGCAGACTTGAAATCCAGATCAGAGCACGTTCTTCCGTATCGTGTATCTGCGGGGCGTGAGGAGGTGCTGTAATGGGCAGACGGGATCAGGACGTTCATTTTCTGGCATCCAAAGAAGAAGTACAGAGAATCCATGAAAAAATGGATGAGCTGGGTATTCGGAGCATGGGAGCCTACCTTCGGAAAATGGCATTGGACGGATACTGCATCAATCTGGATTTGCAGGACGTGAAAGCACTGGTTTCCCTTCTGAGAAGATGCAGTAACAACCTGAATCAATATGCCAGGAGAGCCAATGAAACAGGCAGCATTTATGAATCTGATATCAGAGATTTGCAGGAACGGCTGGAGGAAATCTGGGACGACATGAAGGAGGTGCTGGTTCGTCTGTCCAGTATTCAGTAATCAAACATGGGCTGCGGCATGAAAATGCAGCAGCTGTACATATTGACATCGTTGTGTTTCGTTTTTCAAAACAGTATAATAAGAGTAAGAAAGAAAGGGGTGTGCTTCTATGAGATTCCTGAAATTTTTATTGAAAATCATTTTAAAGCTGATTGTACTGCCGGTATTGTTTGTTCTGAGTCTGATTTGTTTTCTGGCAAAGCTTGCTCTGGATGTTTCATCTTTTGCCATAGGAGCACTGATCCTGTACATCATCGGATGTTGCATCTACTGCGTTTTTCAGTCCCTGTGGTTGCAGCTTGCTCTGCTTGTGGGAATTGGGCTTGCAGTATATGCGGCATTGTTTCTGTTTGTTTTGTTTCAGGAAATCGGGGAACGAATCAAAGAGAACCTGCACGATTTTATTTTTTCATAAAGCTATCGGTAAGGCTGCCTGCGGGCAGTCTTATTTTTTGAGAGGATGGTGAGAAGATGGCGGCAACAAGACTGATTGCCCTTCATGTAAACAAAGGAAAAACGGTGGCACAGTGTCTGGCAGACCGTACAGATTATTCCCAGAACGCAGCAAAGACGGATGACGGAAAGTATATCAGTTCCTATGAATGTGACCCGAAAACAGCTGATGAGGAGTTTCTTCTGACGAAGCGGCAGTACCAGCATATCACAGGCAGGCAACAGAAAAATGACATCATTGCGTACCAGATACGACAGTCTTTTAAACCTGGGGAGATTACACCGGAAGAAGCGAACCGTGTTGGTTATGAAACAGCAATGCGATGGACAAAAGGAAAACATGCCTTTATCGTGGCGACGCATATTGATCGGTCGCATATCCATAACCATATCATTTATAATTCAACTTCCCTGGATTGTACTCGCAAGTTTAAGAACTTTTTCCTTTCCGGACTTGCGGTTCAGCGATTAAGTGACATGGTTTGTATTGAGCATGGATTGTCGGTTATTGAGCCGAAGCCATATCGGGAACGGGTAAAAAGGACAGTCTTCCCCAAAAAGCGTTCCAAACGGGATGAGCTTTGTGCGACGATTGACCAGGTGCTGAAAAAGAAGCCAAAAGATTTTTCTGAATTTGTTCTTCAGCTTTCGGAGTTGGGATATGAATTTAAGGATGGGAAGAACCCGGCTTTCCGGCACAGCGGAGAAAAGAGCTTTCTTCGTTTACGCTCTCTTAGAGACGGATACAGCCTGGAGGATATAACCGCAATACTGTCAGGAAAGTCCGTTCAGAAAACTCCGAGAGCCAGCAAACAGGTTCACACGCAAAGAGAATTTAACCTTCTGATTGATATTCAGGCAAAGCTGGCTGAAGGAAAATCGGCGGGCTATGAACGCTGGGCGAAAAAATATAACCGCAAAGAAGCTGCCCGTACCGTTTGCCTTCTGAAGGAAAAAGGAATTGGCAACTATGAAGAACTGTCTGCATTGGCGGAACGTCTGAGTCAGCGATTTGGAGAATTGTCCGAAATCATTAAAGCTGATGAAAAGAGAATGGTTGAGATCGGAGCGTTGCAGACGCACATCAATAACTATTCAAAGACTCGACCAATATATGAAGCCTACCGTAAATCCGGATACAGCAAAAAGTTTTTTGAAGAACACCGGGAAGAGATTCAGATTCATAAAGTCGCAAAGCAGGCGTTCGATCAGCTGCCTGGGAAAAAGGTTCCGTCCAGACAATCACTGCATGAGGAGTACAATCGTCTTTTGACAGAAAAGAAAAAAGCCTACGCTGAATACCGGCAGGTACGAAAGGATATGCAGGAATATCTGACTGCGAAACAAACGGTGGAGCATATCCTTGGAATGGATCGGAAAAAGAAAGAGGAACAACAGCGGAAAGAACGCTAAAATAAAGAATGCCACAGATCGCATTTCAGTTTCGTATGCGGTCTGTGGCTGCTTTTTTCGTGGAAAATTGTATGCGGTTCCAAAAAGAAATCAGATAAACTCCTCATCGTCATCCAGGTTCAAATGTTCCAAATACTGCGGAGAATAAATCTGCGCTGCCAGTTCTTTGATCTCATCAGAGTAATCAGCAACTTTTATTTTGTCATACAGATGGAACAGGAATGTGATTTTCAGAAGCCCATCGACGGTATCAATCGAAACCTCATGGGCTTTATCCATCATGACAGCAAGGCAGGTACGGTTTCCGGCAAGAGAGTCTATGATAAGACCATGACCGTAGTAAATCAGGGAACCAGTTAGATTTTCTTCGTTAATCTCAAGGGTAACACGTCCCCCCTGTATGCGAGCGGTATCGCACATAATGGAGTAAAAAGTGTTTGTCCATAAGTCCCAGAGTTTTTCGTTTTTACGTTTCTGGTACTGTGACTGTTTTAATTCCACAAGCTCAATGCCGAGCTTCATTTTCTGATACTGCTCTTCTGTTGGCGGACACGGATTTGCTTTTTCGCTATTTAACTCGGCTTCTTCCTTTTCAAATTCTGCGATGAAATCAACCTCTTTTTTCATTCTGCCTCCTTGGTTGTGATAACACCGCTGACGTTACATTGCTGAATTATCAATCTTAAAGGTGGGTTAGCGGTAGAATCATAAATATATTTTGATATTAGTGATTATACTACTAATACGGAGATGAATAAAGCGAAATTTCATTTTTACAGTACCAACGTCAGCTCCCGATTCATAATAAAATAGTCAGTGAAGGGAGGACGTGAAATGGCTGATACACAACAGTATGATGAGTTTATTCGTTCTCGAATTACAGAGTTACGAATGTCCAAAGCTGTTTCAGAGCATCGCATGAGCCTGGATTTGGGAAAAAGCGGTTCATATATTCGTGGAATAACAAGCGGAGCCGCCCTGCCGTCACTCAAAGAATTGTTTAATATCATTGCGTACTTTGATATGACACCAGCGGATTTTTTCGCTCCATTACAAGAGGACGAATCTCTTTATCACAAACTCTGCGAGCAGCTGAAAAGTTTAAGTGACGATGATTTGAAGAAGGTCGCCACTTTTATAAATTGGATCGCAAAATAGTTCGGTATGTAATTAACCTGAATGGCTTCGGCTGTTCAGGTTTTTTCTTTTTCTTCAAGTCCAAATGAAACCTGTGACCTGAATACAGGTTATGAAACGGTCAGAATGACCGTGCAGCCGACATCGGAGATGGCGTTCAAAGGGGATTGGGGACGTTGCCCCAACAAGCAATTTTTGAAAATTGAGCCAGAGGCGAAATTGAAAAAATGAGTGAACCTGTACAGGTTTACACTGCTTGCCAATTTGTCATCTCACTTTATTTTAGCAAGTCTCTTGATTTCGTTTAAACGAATTGACACTTCGCTTATAGCACAGTATAATGTAAAGTGGTGTCATTATATGATAATTGTATAGTAGTAGGAGGAATGATTCTATGAACGGTTATATGACAACGAAAGAAGCTGCTGAAAAGTGGAATATCACAGTAAGGCAAGTACAGAACCATTGTAAAAGTGGTCGCATAACCGGTGTAATGAAAGTCGGAACGAACTGGTTAATTCCTGAAGGTACACAGAGACCCAAATATACTTTTGTGTGTGAATGTGACAATAAAGATGCTACTAAATAGAAAGTAGTTATATTATTAGATTATTTTGAGAGACTATAGCTGGAAGTAAATTGGGTGGCACTACGAATTCCGTGGGACAAACAGGAAACAGCATTGCTTATTGATGCGTATCTAAGAGTGAAAGGTAAAGAGTTGTCTCAACAGGAAGCAATAAAAGAAGTATCAACACTTCTTAGGTGTCGAGCGATTCTTTCTGGCATTGAGATAGATGAAGTATTCCGTAATGAAAACGGAATTTCTATGCAGATGAAAATTGTCGGTGGTTTGGTTGATGAAAAACCTTCCGGTTTACATAATGCAACAAAGATGTTTGCAGAAATGGTCGCCTTATATAAAAACAGGCGATCGGAATTTGATGAGATACTAATTCAAGCGAAAGGAGAATGTACCGTGCAAGTCAATATCCAGGAGAATTTCTTTGCGTGGCTTTCTTCAAGAGTCTCCTCGGCGCAACTTTCTGAATTTTATATTGTTTGCAAGGACTTAGAAGCCTTTTGCCTAAACAAGCACATTTTGGCTGTGCCATTATTTGAAACAACAGATTTTGAAACATTACAGTACGTTAAAAATACGATCCAAACAAATAAGATGTTTCAATTTAAGTACTTCCGTCAGATTGGAAAAATGAAAAAAGTCATGGAGTATTACTTGGCATTTCTCCGTGAGAATCCTGTTCAAAAAGCAGTGCCGATTAATGCCACTAAAGAAGATGCTGAAGCTATCAGCACTAAGCCTACGGAGGATGCTGATACAAATCATATAGTTTCAACTATAGAAGAAGTTATAACTATAGGAAATGAAAATGCGATTTCTGAATCGAACAATATTATTTCTACCAATGTAGCTGAGAATAAAACCAATACTCTCATTTGGAATTTTGCAAATGAGAGAATAGACTTTACTTTTACTATTCCTATTGAAGTTTCTTATTTTGATGAAAAAAGAAAATGTCATGGATGGCAAAATGTGTTCGTATGTATCATTGAGTTTTTACAGGAGGACTATCCTGCCATTATTCGAGGAATGGTTGGATATTATTTTGCTGGAGTCGGTAAAGTTATTTTTACTGGTAGAGCTGGTATTGATAGACTTAGTAAAGCTGAAAAAATAAATGATGGTCTGTATCTCGAAACAGATTGTACACCTGATGAAATTGTTACTATATTGCACTTACTCATGAGCAAATGCAATATGGATTACGATAACATCGAAATCATTTATGAAAAAAAACAGGGTAAGCATTTATCGGTTGGGACAGATGATTCATTAGAATTACCTATTATCGAGGAACGCACCCAAAACAGACATATTGAAACAGAAAATAGAGTGATTATTACCTCCGTGTATGAGGGAAAGTCAGCTTTTGAGAATTGGCTTATATCAGGTGCAGGTCTTGCAGAACGTTCGGCTCAGAGCTATAGCTCTGCTGTAAATGTTGCAGGACAGTATTCTGTAAGATTAGGATTTTCTGAAAAAGAACTGTATTTCATTTTGGATGCAGAACAAGTATATCAGATTAACATGAAACTTTTGGCTAATCCTGAGTTTGCACAGTTGAATGAAAGTCAGCATAATCGCTATCGTGCTGCTTTGTCAAAATACTGGGATTACTGTAATGCTCTTGCTGGAGGAATAACTATAAAAGCTCCAGTCAAATCTGCACCAGAGCAAAAAGATGAAGTTACGAAAACTCGCATTGCTTTTATTGCTTGGGCACAGGAACAACAAATGCAGAAAGCAGCTATTTTGGCATACCTGTCCGATATTAATAAATGCAGTGAATTTGCAAAGGAACATGATTACATAAAAGAAGAACATTTTCTTCTTATAGAAGATGCAAATGTTCTTGAGCGTATATTTTGGGAAATGCGAAAGGACAGCAGATTTGTTGAGTTTATCAACGAGCGACAGAAGCGACCTATTTCCGCAATGAATAAACTTATTGCCTTCCGCAGAGCAACTGGAAATAATGCAATAGTTTCTCCTGTTTCAACATTGCAAATAGAGCCAGTAGAAAAAACGGAACAGCGACCGATTGCATCTGAAATAGAAGTTGCTGTTAATCCACAGGTTAAAGAACGATATACCGCAATATTGGCAGAAAATTTTGTGGATGGTTTTAGACCTGGAAAAGCAATCGATCGCAATCGCTTTAGAATGTATTATTTTGATATGTTCGGACAGGAACTGACCGAAGAAGACGAGCAGCTGGTTCATACGTTGATAAGGATTGGTAGCCTTCGTGATGAGCGTATTTATGTAAAAGATGACATGGAACAAAAAGATCTCATCGAAGAAATCAATGAGACAATCATGGAAACCTTTAAGGAGGGGGCTTCGTGTATTTACTTGGATTGCTTGTTTGAGAAGTTCCAAGAAGAACTAGCAGAAATACTTCATGTTTATAATGTTAACTCTTTGGAAAGTATTCTGTTTAGTTCCCAAAAGAGAAACTATTTCAAACGATACAACTATCTGTTTGGATATAACAAAGAACCTGCCCCTGCCAAAGATGTTATTGAGTATATGAAAAAATCTCATTTACCAGTAATTTATTCTGAAATAGAAAGTAGTCTTTGGTACATACCATTGGATAAAATTAAACACACATTAGTTACGACGCCAGGAATAGTGAATGTTGCACCTGAAGCATATTTATATGCCCCAAACCTGCCTGTTAGTGGAAATGAATTACAAAAGATTGCAGAGTTAATAAGCCATGCTTTGTTACAAAGAAGCTACATTTCTGATGTGGAACTTATGCAGCTAATTGAGGAGCATTGTCCGTCCGTTCTTATGAACACACCGGATTATCCAATGTGGGGACTTCGCAATGCACTTGCATATCTTCTTCGAGAAAGGTTTTCATTCAGAGGTGCAATCATCAGCGATAAGGATGAGGAAATCAGTATGGCAGAAGTCTTCTCAGACTTCTGCCAGCAATCTGAACATATTACAGTCGAAGAACTTAAAAAATTTGCAAATGAGTTGAATACTGTAATTTATTGGGATTCTGTGTATGGCGAAATGGTTCGAATAAACCAAAATGAGTTTATTCGTCGGGATCAAATCCATTTTAATGTTGAACAGACGGATGCTGTTTTAGATAGTCTTGTTCGGAGTGAATATACGCCTATTAAAAACATCAATCTGTTTCTACATTTTCCGACAATAGATGTTCCTTGGAACAATTTTGTTTTGGAAAGCTATGTTGCAAACTATAGCAAAAAATTCAGATTGCTCCATGCAAGCTATGCTGCTACTGATTGCTGCGGCGCCATGGTTCGACAAGAATCAGGTATTTCTGATTATAGAACACTAATTGTTGATGTCCTTTCAAAGAATACTGGTTGGAAAACTAAAAAAGATGCCCTTCAGCTATTAGTTGATTTGGGTTATCAGCAACGAAGAAGTTATAGCGATATTGAAAAAGTAATGCAGGAAGCAAAAATTCGCATGAGCGTGCAAAAAAAATAAGAGAATCGGAGGAACTGGTTATGGGCAAGAAAATCATGATGTTATCAAAAATCAGTCCATGGCATTTACATCTCATCAGTCCCATTGTTTCTACCATAAGAAAGAAAAGATGATAATAAACAGGGAAGATTCGTGAATTTAGTACGTTTTTATGGGAATATATTTGATTTGTTTGACGAGGTAGTTTCTCTTGAAGGAAACTTGATAATAGCAGCTCGAAAAGAGTAACAAAAATATAGAAAAGAGGACACCATCATGTACCAATATATATGGGATGCGGAGACCGGTGGACTACTACTTACAACTGAAATCTCTAGATTTAGTAAGGAACCCCGTCCCGTCTATTATAAAGAACTAGATATCCTTGGTTTTGACCGGTATTGGAATTATCCAAAGGATGATAGCGCACCACTAATGTGGGCAGAAGCCAATAATTACATATACAAAGGACGCACTGTAGCAAGAACAAAGGGCGGTTCCGTTTATACAGCACCAGAGCTTGTTATTCTGGATTCCCCTGAACCTGATAATGGAGTGTTGGAGTTTGTTGATATCGAGGCAATGGTTCAAAAGAATCAAAATCTTTTAGAAACATTGACCCAGGAAACGATTCAAAAAATATATAATGTTTACCGTGAATATAAAAATAAAGTTGACATATTTTACGTTGCGTTTAGCGGTGGAAAGGATAGTGTTGTAGCACTTGATTTGGTTCAAAGGTCACTACCACATGACGATTTCCTTGTTTTATTTGGGGATACACGAATGGAGTTCCCTGATACATATAAAGTCATTAAACAGATTGAGCAGTATTGTCAGAAGCAAGGAATAAAGTTTTACAGGGCACAATCCAAATTGGTTCCTTCTCAAACATGGAAGATATTTGGACCACCGTCTACTACGAGCAGATGGTGTTGCAGTGTTCATAAAACCTCTCCGCAGATCAATTTGCTGAGAAAGATAACAGGAAAGCATGACTTTACAGGGATGGCATTTACAGGTATTCGTGCAGAAGAAAGTTTGACTCGAAGTGAATACGATTCTGTGAATGATGGAAAGAAGCATAGTGGTCAGCTAAGCTGTCATGGTATTCTGGAGTGGAGTTCTGCGGAACTGTTTCTTTATATTTTCGCAAGAGGACTTATCATAAACGAAGCATATAAGAAAGGTAATTCTCGTGCAGGGTGCCTTGTGTGTCCGAACTCGTCTGGACGACATGAATACATCAAGAGAACGTGTTATCCGACAGAAACCGACAGTTATTTAGAAATGATTGTTTCTACAAGCGGTAAAACAAACTATAGCTCTGAGGAAATGAAAATGTTCATCGATTCTGGTTACTGGAGAACCAGAAAATCTGGTAGAGAACTCAATTTCGGGCATGACTGCTTTGAAGTAAAGTCTGACGCAACTCCTCCGACGATCACAGTTTACAAAACTCAGTTTCGTTGGGAAATGTGGGCAAAAACAGTTGGCGAGTTTTATCAAGCGGAACCTGATTTGTATATTATCAAATATTTGGATAAACTGTACCAAATCAAACTTGAAAGAACTGACATAAGCATTTCTTTCTTGCTGTTGAATTGTACAAAGAGCAAGGATGATGTCAGGTTCTTCTCACTATTCAGAAGCGTTATTGTAAAGACGCTATATTGCATTGGCTGTGGTGTATGTGAAGCAGAGTGTAAGAGCCATTGTATTGATATGTCAAATGGCATAAAAATCGGTGATAATTGTACTCACTGTCACAAGTGCCATGATATACATGAACATTGTTTAAGATACAATTCAATTAGAAATAAGATTTCGGAGGGGAGAAAGATGACTGGATTAGATAGGTACTTTAGCTTTGGTGCTCGTGCTGAATGGATGAATATTTTCTGCAACTATGATTGCGGTGCGGAATTTTGGATGTCTGATGGTGATGGACTGGTAGCGAATAAAAAGAAGGACGCATTTAAAAATTTCGTTCAGGATGCCGGTCTTGTTGTGTATGATAAAAAAGCAGAAGGAGACAAATATTGTAAGTGTGTTCCTACCGCAGTAGCAGAAGCTGTATGCAAAATTGGTGCAACAGAAGATGCTGCATGGGCTTTGATTTTGTGTAATCTTGTTTATACTCCAGCATATAACTGGTTTGTTAATAATCTGAAGCTGGGCGTTTCTTATACTCCGGACTCCATTAAGATGATGCTCTCCGATGTCATGGAGAATGACTTGAAGGGGCTTGGTAAAAGAAATGTTGTGGATGCTTTCAAAATTGTCATGGACAAAACACCTCTCGGTACCTCTCGCATTTTTGCTGAATGTGATGTGGAGGAAAAGATTAGTGCATCTGGTAAGGAAACCATCACCTTAAACTCTTTGGTGAGATGTGGATGGGATTCTCCGGATGCCAGAGTAATTCTGTATAGCTTGTACAAATTTGCTGAAGCCTGTGGTGACTACTACCAGTTTACACTCGAAACATTGCTTGATGATTCTATTGAGCGTGATGGAGTAAGTCCTACTCGTATTTTCGGGTTGGATAGAGAATGTATGATTCGCATTCTGAATGGACTTACAGTAAACTATCCTGAGTTTATTTCTGCATCCTTCACTCTTGACCTGGACACTATTACTCTACGTCCTACTGGTTCTGAGTTAACTTCTGAAGATGTATTGCGACTGTTCTAAATAAGGGGGTATGACGCATGGCGGGCAAAAAACTTTATAGGGACTATTTTAATATAGACCCCAAGTATTATGCGGCAGTAACCGCAGATTTGATTGAAAGTGGCATGGTAAGCTGGAAAAGTTTTTATCCTCACGATACTTTTGTGAAGCTGCTTGAAAAAACTCATACGGTATTGTCCGGTAAAGACCCTCGCTCTCTTTGGGTTGAAGGGGCATATGGCACTGGTAAGTCACATGCTGCACTTACTGTAAAATCTTTGCTGGACGCTACAGATGAAGAAGTAAAAGACTATTTTAATGACTACGGTTTAAGCCAAGATCTCTGTCAAAAGATTATCGCAGATAAGAATGATGGTCTGCTTATTACCATCCATAGAATAGGTTCGGGTTCTATTCGCTCCGATCAGGATTTGATTCTTGCAGTTCAGGACAGTATTATGTCTGCCTTGGAGAAGAATGGTATCACTAACCGTGGCGAAGCATCTCTGCGTGTTGCGGCACTCAAATGGTTAGAGAAAAAAGCAAATCGTGACTATTTCAATACTTTGATTGCAGAGGAACAGTATGCATGGACTTTTGGCGGTAATGATGTAGACGCTGTTATTGATCGCCTGCAAAATGGCACACCGGCACAAATTGCCAAGACAATGAGAGACATTATTACCGTTGCAGAAGACAATGGTATTACTGCTTTACGTCTAGATATTCAAGGTATGGCAAACTGGATTAAGAATATTATTTCTGAGAACCAGATTAAGGCTATCCTGTTTGTTTGGGATGAATTTACCGAGTTCTTCCAGAACAATCCAAACTCCCTTACTGGTTTCCAGACTTTGGCTGAAATCAGCCTTTCCCATCCTTTTTATTTTATGATTGTGTCTCACGAAAGTAGAAGCCTATTCTTGAATGCTGAAACAGCAAAGAAGATTCTTGACCGTTTCGTACCTCCTGTAAAAATCGAATTGCCTGAAAACATGGCATTCCGTTTGATGGCACAGGCGATGAAAACTACTCAGGATGTAATGCTTAAGAGTGAATGGGAAGAATATAAAGGCGAATTAACTGATGATTTGGCTAGCGTATGTAGCTACATTACCTCCAGCATAAAAAGCACGTCTACTCTTGGGCAAAAGACAGTGCTGTCCGAACAGGAATTGAAAGCCATCGTGCCGATTCATCCTTATGCTGCTTTGTTGTTGAAGCACCTATCTGTTGCTTTTAGCTCTAACCAAAGAAGTATGTTTGACTTCATTATCAGCAATGATATGACAGACGCAAAAGCATTCAAATGGTTTATCAACAATTACGGTCCTCTAGATAGACCAAATCTGTTGACGATTGATATGCTATGGGACTTCTTCTATGGAAAGGGACAGAATGGATTGAATGACGATGTCCGTGTCATTTTGGACTCTTATAGTTTGCTGCGTTCTGATAAGATGACACCTGATGAACAACAGGTACTGAAAACCGTACTGCTTTTGCAGGCAATTTCTCTCCGCATTAGCGATGTAGAACTTCTGAAACCTAACGAACAGAATGTTGACCTTGCTTTCTCCGGTACAGGTTGGTCAAAAGGTAAGGCACGTTCTATTGCTGAAAAGCTCGTTCGTGATGGAATACTCTTTAAGCGTACTGTCGGTGGTGGTAAGTCTGAATACACCATTGCCAATAGCACAGGTGATGCAGCAACAATTAAAAAGCTGAAAGATACCGTAATTAGAGAAACCAAAACCCAGGATCTGATTACCAATGCGGATTTAATTGATGCAATTACACTGCCTCCTGCAATCAGCGGTAGATACATTCTTAATGGTGCTGCTTATGGTAATTTCACACCGGCTGTAGCTAAACTTACCGCAACATCTCATTCAAATCGTTTCTCTGTTCTTGTGACTTTTGCTCTGAATGACGATGAAGCAGCACAAGTAAAGAGCCAAATTATTAGTGGAATCAAGGCGGGAAAGCATGACATTATCTATGTCGATGCAAGTCTTTCTCCTATGGGCAAAGACCTGTTTGAGCAGTATGTGGAAAGTATGGCGTATAGCCGTTATTATGCACAGAATGATAAGCATCGTGCTGGTGAGTTCCAAAAGCAGGCAGTAAATTGCCTAGCTGATTGGAAAAATAAGATTGCCAGCGGCGCATTTATGTTGTACAGCACAGATTATCCAAGTGGAAAGCGATTAGCAAATATCACCGCTTTGCAGGATGAGTTTAGCCTGATTAATCATCAGAAATATTATTATGGTCTTGAGAATTATGATGTAAAGCGTGATCTGTTTGTTGGTAGCGCACTTGCCCAGGGGGCAGAGTGTGGTGCGACGCAAACCTTAAAACAAACTTTCAAAGAGCCAAAATTGGAAACTGCTCTTGCTGGTGCATGGGGTGTGGAAAACTATTGGGAAGATCCAACTAAGCGTAGCTTGACTATTGTTCAGATTAAGATAAAGGTCGAGGAGTTAATTAGGAAGGGCTTCGATTCGCCTTCTGGTCGTGTCTGCATTTCAGATATCTACGGTGAACTGGAGCAAGCACCTTTTGGATTTAGGGCTACTAACCTTACAGCCTTTGTGATGGGATTTGTTCTAAAAGAATATGCAACTGCGGACTATTTCTGGAGCAATGGTTCCACCAGCGAAAGTATGTCTGTTGACAAGATGAAGATGGCGATTGCTAACGCCATGAAACAGACAGTGTCCCCTAGCAGGAACTATAAGCCGGAATACATTGTTGAAATGAGTGCAGAACAGCGTTCCTTCTTGAAATGTACTTCTGAAGTATTTCGTATTCCTATGACTCAGTGCGGTTCAATCGAGAGTGCGAGAGATCAGGTGCGAATTAGTATGAAAAAGCTCTCGTTTCCGATTTGGTCTGTAAAGTCCATTCTAGAAACTGTAGAGACTCGTACGCCTACGACAATAATCGCTACAGTAATTGATGATTATTGTGGTATTGCTAATACCGCAAACAGCTCCAAGGCTTCTGAAAGTGATCTTGCTGATTCAATCGGTCGCTTGGTTATCCAAAACACTTTTATTACCGAAGATCTTACTCGTTTGCTTACAAACGATATGTGTAGAAAGGGTATGTTGGCATACATTGATGCATACCAGAACGGTGTTTTGAAAATTCTTGCAGCTCAGATTGGTGATGGTGGGGAATATCTCGATCAGGTAAAACAAAAGTTCAATGCAGATGCTGCAAACTGGGTTTGGAATACCGAGACGGCAAACGATAAGATTAATGATGTAATTTTAGACTATCGTATTATCGCTGAAAGCGCAAAAAGTATTCCTGCTTGTTCTAGTATTAGAGATGTTGTTAGTGGTTGGAATAATCGTACAAATAACATTAAAATCGCCTTTGAAGCACTTAAAAAATATACTGGCGATTTGACTCTTTTCCTCGAAGAGCTGTATCGTATGAAGAAGACAAATTCTTTGTCTGATCAGAACAAAGAGCATTTTTACTCTCTCTTGGTTTCACAGAGAGATGCATTTGATGAGTTTTACAGTGATCAAATTCCTTATTTCAGAACTGTCGCTGAGATTTTTGTTGATGGAATGGACACCGATGACATTCTCAAACTGTATCAGGACATTCCTGCGGGACAGTTTACAAAGTCCTCTACCGAGTACATGACTTATATTGAGAGCGCTGTTAAGGAATTTCTTCAGAATCAGGCTAAAAAGCGCTTGAAAGATTTATGGTTGGAAAAAACTGGAACAAAAAATCCTCGTGATTGGTCTGCAAGATATGACACTCCTATTCTCTGTATGCTTGATGATGAGGAGCGTCCTGAAGGCAAGGAAATCTTTGCAATTATGATGGAGAACTCTCCTTCTGAGGTATCCATTAACCGTGCTATTGCATATTTGAATCGTGTAACCTATTTTGACAAACTTTCTAATAGCGAACTCAGAGATAAATGCTTTATGAGTCGGGTTGTTGGTGATTATGCTCTGATGCTGGATGATGCTCAAACAGTCCGTGAATATCTTGTTGCCCATGTAACTGTACACCAGTATGACTGGATGGACAACTCTACCGTGCAAAACCAGATTAGAATGCTTGCAGAAAAGAAATATAAGACTGGTGGTAGCGAAAAGGTTTGGTCTGTTGTCGAAAAAATGGATGCAACAGAACTTCGTCGCTATTTGAAAGACTTGATTACTGACAATGTTAAGGTAGGTATCGAAATACTTAAAAATAAGTAAGGAGGGCGTTGATGTACTGCAAGACTGTAAATGAATGCTTTCAAGAAATAAATGCATATTGTGCTGGCGAATCTTGGGGACAACCTTTATTAGTTAATACGGAAAACTTTAATGATTTTCAGACCGTTCTTCAACGCTTGGAAGCTGATGCCAATAAACAGTGCGTATTTGTTTCTCAGTTTACACAGAAAAATGGCTTACCGATAATTGATGATGCTATTGCAAAGATAGTCGGAAAGGATACCTTTGTATTGGTGGGGACATCTCAAGCAGTTATGCTCAGAAATGAAACAGCTGTAGATGCACTTGTTGATGAATTACTCGGGTTAAGTATCTCCGGTCATGCGATTGTTTTGTTGAGCCATTGTAAAAAGTTCATTGATCGATATTTGCAGAGAGATCTTCGTTATGACCGTCGAGTTATTCTCGTGGCGGGGAGTCCATCTCCTCTTCCTCAGATAAAACTGACTGACAACGAAGCGGTGTGTGTGGGTTTCAAGCCTCTGAATGGAATCCAGGGATTATTAAAATACATGGAGAAAATGGATGATAATAGGCTTCAGGCTCATCCAACCCTGACGGTGCTGACTAATTTCAAGACCACACTTTTCAGACAGTCCTTATACTCTGTCTCTGAAAGTACAGGGATCTATGATGCTATCTGTCAAAAGTATCCGGACTTAACTCTTACTAAAAACAATTATGGAACACAGGAACAATGGAGTTGGCTGCTAGAAGTAATGAAAGATGTCGATACTTTCTCTGCATTTGTATGTTCTCACTTTGGAGCAACGACTAACTTAATTGCCCATCTGGATAGCGTACTTGAAAGTGACGACAAAAATATGCTTTGGCTTTTATGGCTTGCTATGCAAGTGTTTGGTGTTGGTACAAATAAGTATGTTGCTCGTATTATTTCTCATGCTGACTCTGTAGATGTGTTTGAGCGTTCTTTATATAATGAACTTCTTGATATTAAATATGACGATCCATTGTTTGATATATATTATGCAGAGAGAAAGAGAATTCTTGATAATATTCCTGAGAATCTGCCTTATATCGACGATTATTGTGATCAGATTGGTAAGTATGAGAAGTATGCAGTCCGCTATTTGACTTCAACAAGCGAAAGGGAACGATATGAACTTGTAAGATGTCTGTCTATTTATGATTATAGCGAAGAAGAAGTTTCAGAGATTCTCAAAAATGGTTTCCCTGATATTTACTGTTATATGCAACCTTTTACTTTTGACGTGCTTAACACCAAATTGCCTGATGCAGATAGTCCTTTGCGGAAAGAGCTGACAGATTACTTCATACAGTATAAACAGCAGAAGTTAACCAATCGTATTTATGACGATTTTATCACCAAGGTGGATAATCATGCGGTTGATAGACCTTTTATGAAATTGCAGCCAAGAAGCAGTATCGTTTCTAAGCTGGATAAGAATAAAACAGGGTTCTTCTTTTTTGATGCTTTAGGTGTCGAATATCTCGCTTTTATTCAAAGTAAATGCGAAAGATATGGTTTGGTTTTTGAGGTCTCTGTTGGGCGCTGTGAACTACCTTCTATTACTTCGGAAAACAAGGAGTTTGAGAACACTTGCCCGAATGTAAAGAAGATTTCTGATTTAGATGAGTTGAAGCATCACAGCATGATATACGATTATGAAACATGCCCTTATCCGATCCATTTGTTCCGAGAACTCGAAATTATTGATACTGAACTGAGACGAATTCAGACTCAGCTCGCACAGGGAACTATTGAAAAAGCGGTGATTCTCTCCGACCATGGTGCAAGTCGTTTGGCTGTACTGTACGGAAAAGAATCTACATCTAATATCGAACTTAGCGAAAAAGGTGTCCATAGTGGAAGATGTTGTAAAATAGACGATGACCCAAATCTTCCCCAGGCATCTTATGAAGATGGCTATGCAGTTCTTGCCAACTACGAAAGATTCAAAGGAAGCCGTGCTGCAAACTTGGAAGTACATGGTGGTGCCACATTGGAAGAAGTTCTTGTTCCAGTTATTACATTGGTTAGAAAGCCTGACAATATTACCTATTGTTTTGTTGAGCCTGTGATTAAGTATAAGATGGGACAAGATGCAAAAATCACGCTGTTTTCCAATATGTCGATGAAACAACCTCGTATTCAGGTGAATGGCATTTTCTATAATGGTACATTTGTAGGAGATAAGAAACACGCAGAATTCGTTATGCCTGAACTAAAGCGTACAAATTCCTATGAAGCTTTCGTTTATGATGGTGACAAGAATGTTGGTGTAACACTCAGTTTCAGAATTGAACGAGCCACTAAACAAAAGAATCTATTTGGACTATAAATAAGATTGGAGGGGATTCTTAGTGGATGAATTTGCCGTAAAGATAGGTACAACAACCGATAATTGTCTTAATTCTGAGAAAAAACAAGGGGGTTATAAAGAGGGAAACGAAGATTTTATCAATCGTCTGAAAGATGCTTTTGATACAATGGTGGTGTTTAAAGACCTTCAACAAAATAATTTTATTTCTTCTTTTAAGCTTCCGTCTTTTATGCGAGACTATGTAATAAAAAATTTTCAGGATGATGACGGTGAGGTTGATGTAGACGGAGCAACAGATTTTATCAGAACTTATATTCCTAAAAAGGAAGACTGGAAAAATTTAAAAAATAGAATTATTAACAATAATGAAACGATTAAAATTTTGGCAAAAGTATGCGTCGAAATAGATATTCGTACAGGAGATATTTCGTTTTCTCTTCCGGATTTTGGTCTTGGATATAAAGACACAACTATTCCTCGAGATGTTTGGGACGCTTGTAGTGTCAATCTATTGAAAGCAGAAGAAAACTGGGGGATTATAGAACTTGGTTATCAGTATCCATATGATTCTAAAACACCAGGAAAGATTAAATTAATAGATTTTATAGATTTTTGTCCGTATGAAACTGACCTCGAAGAATATAAAACTGCACGTGAAAGCTTTTCTTTGGATGAGTGGCTTGATATTGTTCTTTCTGCTGTTGATTATAATCCTGCTGGATACGAGAATAGGGCTCAAAAGTTATCAGTTATTCAGCGGTTGTTACCGTTCGTAGAAAAAAACCTGAATTTGATTGAGCTTGCTCCTCCAGGTACTGGAAAATCATATTTATTCGGTCAAATTAGTCGTTACGGGTGGCTCGTTTCGGGAAAAGTTACACGTGCTAAATTAATTTACGATATTGGCAAAAAGGCAGATGGTATTGTAGCCTATAAAGATTTCGTTGCATTAGATGAAATTCGAGAAGCAGATTATATGAAAGATACTGAGCTTCATTCTGCTCTTCAACAGATTATGGAGAACAGGAAGTATAATGCCCCCGATGGACATGAAGTAAATGTTGATGCTGGCATCGTGTTCTTGGGTAATATCTCTGGTAGTGCAATGGATGAATATAGTAATATGTTTTTAGAACTGCCTGAGCCATTCCACAGAGTTCCTTTTTTAGACCGTATACATGGTTTCATCAAGGGATGGGATTTGCCAAGAATGAATGATGATTTGAAAGCATTTGGTTGGGCATTGAATTCTGAGTATTTTTCGAGTATTATGCATGAATTAAGAGATGATCCCTCATACCGAGCGATTGTTGATGCTCTTATCGATATGCCGCCTAAAGCAGATACTCGTGATACGGAAGCAATTAAGAGAATCTGTACCGCATACCTGAAGCTGCTATTCCCGCATGTTCGCAGACCTCAGGACATTACTTCTCGTGATTTTAATCGTTACTGTTTACAGCCTGCAATGGATATGCGAGCAATTATTCGTATTCAAATGGGTATTGTTGATGAAAAAGAAGCAGGCAAGACGGTTCCGAGCTTTTCTGTAATTGATGCGTAAGGTAAAAAAAATATCTTGTGTTTCTTGCGGGAAGGAAGCACTTGAAAAGGACGAAATTGGAATTAACAAGAAACTATTAGGGGAACAGGTAGAAACCTTTTACTGTATGGATTGTCTTGCTGATTATCTTGGAGTATCGGTTGAGGATATTTTGGATAAGATTGAAGAGTTCAAGGATCAAGGTTGCAAACTGTTTGAGTGATAATTATGAAAGTGTACGTGGATCATGCAGCAACAACACCATTAGATATAGATGCATTTAATGCGATGAAGCCATTCCTTCTTAATGATTTTGGAAATGCTTCACAACAATATTCCTTTGCACGGACAGCAAAAGCTGCATTGAAAGCTGCTCGTGTAACAATAGCAAAATGTATTAATGCAGAACCTGAGGAGATCTATTTTACATCAGGTGGAACAGAAAGCGATAACTGGGCTATCAAATCTACCGCCTTCGCTTTCGGAAATCACCGAGCAATAATTACATCTCAGATTGAACACCATGCAATTCTCCGCTCATGCCATGCTGTGGAGCGTATGGGGATTCCAGTGTTTTATTTACCGGTAGATTCAAGTGGTGTTGTCCAACCAGATATCTTGTCAGAGTACATTGATGATAGCACAAAAATGGTATCTATCATGTATGCCAACAATGAAATAGGAACCATACAGCCGATTAAGAAATTGTGTGAGATCACTCATTCCAAAGGAGCATTATTTCACACAGATGCAGTGCAAGCGGTTGGACACATCCCGATTGATGTGAAAGAACTTGATATAGATATGCTTTCCGCCTCGGCTCACAAGTTTAATGGTCCCAAGGGTATTGGCTTTCTGTATATAAAGAAAGGAACTCAGATTGCTCCTTATGCAGATGGCGGTGCACAAGAATTTGGAATGAGAGCCGGTACAGAAAATATCGCATCCATTGTTGCAATGGCTGTAGCATTAGAAAAGAATTGCAATAGGATGAAATCAGTTAGTGACCATCTGATAGGATTGGAAAAGTTGATGACATCTTTGTTGAAGAAAGCCGAGTTAGATTTTATTAAAAATGGAAGTCCCAAAAAAATTCCAGGAAATATAAGCCTTTCTTTCAAAAATGCTGAAGGAGAAATGCTCTTACATAGACTTGATTTAATGGGAATAAGCGTCTCTACAGGTTCTGCTTGCGATAGTAAGAATACGCAGATTTCTCATGTTTTGGAAGCTGTTCATGTATCAGAGAACTATGCCAAAGGAACAATACGAATTTCCTTGGGATATGAGAACACTGAAGAAGAAATATTCTATATTGTGCAGTCTTTAATGAAAATTCTGAAACGCTAATCTATGTAGTATAGGCTTTTAACAGGGTGCGGCGAATAGATTGACGGCACTGCTGCCCCCCCCAATAATGCCGTTAAACCGCCGATAAACTGCCGGAAAATGTAAGGATGTATTGGGAGATATCGGAAAAGAGGACGGGCTTGCAGGTGCATTTCACTGAAAGCAGATTGGTGACAATAGTTCCAATAACGCCACATGTAGCATTGATGGTGTTAAAAAGCAGACCTATCCAGTGTGCTGGTGTGGTCTGCTTTTTAAGTCCTGAAGCATTTTAAATTTTACCGTCATATTCCGAAATGAGTTCTTCCATCAGATATTCATCGCTCATGCAATGCAGATTGGATACCCTTTCACTGATTAGGCGATAGGTAACCGAATGATAGAAGCAGTCCAGAGCGTCATTTAAAGAAAGTTTTTGCCTTTCGGAAAAACGTTCAACGATTCGAGCGTATTTCTTTTGCAGTAAAACAGGATTAGCGGTCATATCGGTCGGTCTTCGGGGCAATACGGTCAACACAATGCTGTTTTCCTTTATAACAGCGATAATATCATCAACAATATAGTCTTTGCTCTGCGTATGTAGCATTTCATACTCTGGTATGATGTAACCGGACAGTATATTGTTTTCTTCGGTCAGCATCTTATATGTTTCTTCAGCATTTTTTTGAGCCGGATTGCAATATTCTCAATACAGAACACAGCAAATTCCAGCTCTTTCAGGTTCTTAATTTTAACATCTTCTAAAATGGCACTAATCCATCCGTTATTCATATTCAAAACGGGAACTATCATCATAGGCTCCCAAATCTTCTTTCAAAAAATCAGATTTCCGGATATACATGGAATCTACCCGTTTTCCTTTTTCGTGGAGCAAACTGAATTTGTAGTCCAGCAATGCAGCCGGTACAAAAAGCCGTTGGGCTGTTTCAAAGAAAGAGTATTCGGATAGATTTTCCAGGACTTCGTTATCGTCAAGAAGAAGTTCAGCAGCAAAGAAATTGGCTTCATCTTCTTCCAGGGAACTGCCGTCCAATACTTCCATTTCCTGAAAACCTTTCATCATGGCGATTTTGGTATGAAGCACTGCGTGTCCCAATTCATGAGCGATCAAGATGCGCTCCAGCACTTCATTGACGTTGCTGTCAATCACAATATTCTTTTGTCTTGACTGATAGAAGAAAAATCCCTTTAATTTCTTTTCCATGTTATAGAAATGAATTTTTATCCCTAAAGCCCGACAAAGCTCATAGGGATCTTTGGTATCATATTTCTTTACCAGCTTTTCGACTGCTTCAATAATATGTGCTGCGGTTCTCACTTGCTTCACCTCCAAATCGAGCACAGAACCCATTATGATAAACGAGAAAAGATGCTGTCAGGCATCATTCTGTTTTTCTATGCTTTCTGTACTTTTTCGGAGTGAATTTTTCTCTGGCATTCTTTTTGGAGTCCATATACACCGACATAAGAGCCTGGAAAAATACATCTTTGGCTTCTTCGTCCAGATCGCCGCCGGCAAACAGTGAACTTACACGTCCCAATACTTCCTGAGCTTCCTTTGCACCTTTTGAGCCGAATTTCTCCCGTGCTTCAGCAATGAATAAGTCCTCTTCTCTATGGATCTGAGTATTAGATTCCTGGTCGTCCAAAAGGTACGAAACAGAAATATTCAGTGCTTCAGCCAGTTTTCTGATGTTGCTTTTACGAGGGATTGTTCCGAGCTGTTCGTAGGTATAGAGAGAGCGTTCAGAGATACCTGTCATCTGAGCAAGCTCCGTCTGAGAAAGATTCATTGCCAATCGAGCTGCCTTTATTTTTTCGCCAAATGTCATTTCCGATCCATCCTTTCTAAAAATTTTTCGTAACTTCCGATTAACCATTGACAAACTTCCGAAAATCAGTATAATAGGAATTGATTAAAGAAGTTTAACTTCGATATAATTGTATATCAGAAGTTACAGGAAGTCAAGAACTTCCGATGAAAACTTCTGATTATACGCTCCGTAGTATAAGCAGAGCGAGTGATAAATGGTTATTTTGCCCATGATCCGGCATTTTCTTTCCCTTTGGCTGAAAATGGGCTTAGAAAGGATATAGTACATATGGTATAGATTTGAAAGGAGATTGCTATGAGTAGAAATAGTACACAGGCGTTACATAATATACGAATGCTGTGCCGGATACAGCAAGTGGATGAAAAGATTCTGTATGAACGGTCCCGACTGATTCTGTCGATTTATCGGGATGTTTGCTGGTCAGCAATCGGACGAGCTGAAGAAGTTCATGAAGATTTGATTTATAATTGCAGTTCCGGCTTGGATGGTGCTCTTGTCTATCTGGAAACTTTTGCTCCTGACGAAGCAAGAGAACGATTTGAAGAACGAATCCGCAGCCTGTTTGAAACGAGATGGCTTATTGAACTGGTGGATAATGCGATGGGACGAGTCAGGGATTACCCTTGCCGGGGAGATTTGTATTGTGTAATCCTGTCCAAATGTTATATGAGCCGATTCAAATATAAAGAAGCAGAAATGCTGGAAATTATGAATATGGAACGGAGTACCTATTACGACCGTAAAAAAGAAGCAGTTTTACTGTTTGGTTTATCTCTTTGGGGAAATTCGATTCCCATGTTGAAACAGCTTTTGCTGGATACAGAAAATGAGGAAAACGATATGGGATTATAAAAAAGTCCGATGAAAGTCCGACAAAATCCCGATGGTTTCCCTACTGAAAGTCCGACTTGATAGATGCTAAGATTGGTATGCTGGGAGATCGCAGCATACGAAACTGAATAAATACGTTTGCCTCGTGCCAATGCGGTACGGGGCTTTTTTGATGCCGTCTTCCAGACATTTGCATGAAAGAGAACCAGAGATTTCCTCCGGTTCTTTTTTTGCGCCGTCAAGGAGGAAACGGTATGTATTTTGACCCGAAAGAATGCGGAAGAAGAATTGCAAAATTGAGAAAAGAAAGAGGACTGACACAGGAACAGCTAGCGGAAAAGCTGAATATCAGCACCAGCAATCTTGGAAAGCTCGAAAGAGGATTGCAGGGTCTGTCTATCGACTTGCTGGTTGAGATCAGATGCTTCTTTGATGTTTCGACAGACTACATATTACTTGGAGAAGAGATTCAGCGTCAGGAAATAGTTGCAGATATAGATGCTGTTATTGCCAAGATGATTGCTCTGAAGCATAAAGTCTGAAAATCCACCGTACCACGGTGGGTGAACCGCCGTACAAGGTCATAAAAAGTTGAGTTCAGAACAGGTACAATGTAGATACAGCCAAGGAAAACGGCTGGATGTACCTTGAAAACAGAATACTCACTCATCAAACACGTTCCTGTTGCCGGTGCGAAAGCATCAGCCACATCAGCAATACGCCAGGACGATTTCGATCAGAAACACAGAGTCACTTATTTTGTCTGTTCATTCTGAGGGTCAGAGCGAGAACTATTGGCTTGTAAATATCGGATTGCTTCCGGTACGGCAATGAAAGCAACAGGTATAATGATACTTCTGCCCAGCCACAGCCTTGTGAAAACAAGATCACGCAATGGGGGCAGCCCGGTGAGAACCACGGGGAGGTTGGATTCCTATGGAGCTGGTCAGCAGCCAGCCGTTTGATGACTTCCCGGCAAGATACAGCTCTTGCCGCCCAGGGGTGTCGAGGACAAATATGGGAGCGAACGCAAATAAAGGGAACCGTGCATTTGACTGCCGGTTCCCTGTACATAGTAATTTTTATCGTTTATAGACCACAAAATTATTTTTGGCGGATTTTATCGACTATAAATTTATTTCCGGTAAAGGAGGAGCTGCAGGTGATGAAACAAAATTGGAAGTACCGCAGAGGTGATCTTTACATGGCAGACCTGTCCCCTGTATGTGGCTCAGAGCAAGGCGGTGTCCGTCCGGTGATCGTGATTCAGAACAACACCGGAAACCACTATTCTCCGACTTTGATCGTGGCTGCTATCACAGCCCAAAAAGAGAAAAAGGCAGGTCAGCCGACCCATTATCTGCTCCGGGACAATCCGGCGCTCTCCCGTTCTTCGGTAGTGCTGCTGGAACAGCTCCGAACGATTGATAAGCATAGAATCGAGCGATATTTGGGAAAGATAGATCAAACAGAAATGCAGAAAATAGATTCTGCACTGCTTGCCAGCCTGGGTTTGAAAAAGTATCTCATCTGTGAAAACAATGGGCAGAACTTTTAAAGGCTCTGCCTATTCTTTTGCAGATGATGTTTTCTGAATAGTTCAGGAAATTTCTGGCAATAATGATGAAGTAAGGTGGTGAAAGGTAAATGGAAAAAGAAAATGAAAACATCAGTCAGCTGGTAGACATCAGAGATGTAAAAATTGACCGTTCTCTGCCCAGTGAAGAACGGATTAAATCTTTCATTGAGCAGATCAAAAATCCGTATCAGTTTAAAGTGGGCGATACGGTAGTGAAAGTATCCTTTGCGAATACGCAGAACACCATTACAGATAATTTTATCAATATGATTGCCACAATGTAGAGCATTTTATGGAAGAAATTGGCGGGTTACTTTTGAGGTGACAAACTGGATTTCCACATTGAAATATGGTACGATTGCAGTGGACAAAAATCAGCGGAACTCCGGTTTGTTTTCGGCTTCTAAACGAAAATCAGACAGGAGTGGCGAACTATGCAAAAATTTATAGACATGACTTATCATGCCGCCATCTACCTGAGATTATCGAAGGAAGATGGCGACTTTTCTCAATTAGGAGAAAAGAAAGAAAGTAACAGTATTGCAAATCAGCGTAAGCTGATTAAAGACTATTTGAAACATCACCCGGAAATCATTCTGACACAGGAGTTTTGTGATGATGGATTTACCGGTGCAAATTTTGACCGCCCGGATTTCCAGCGAATGATTGAGCTGGTCAAAAAGAAGGAAATTGACTGTATTATCGTCAAAGACCTTTCCCGATTCGGTCGAGATTACATTGAGTCAGGAAAATACATTGAGAAGATTTTTCCGGCTCTCGGAATCCGTTTTATCGCAATCAATGACAACTACGATTCCGCAGCAAACCAGCAGGCAGGAAATGAAATTATCCTTCCGTTTAAGAACCTGATCAATGATTCCTACAGCCGTGATATTTCCATCAAAGTCCGTTCCAACCTGGACATCAAAAGACGGAACGGTGAATTTGTCGGCAATCATGCGATATATGGGTATCAGCGGTCAGAGGAAAACAAGAATCAGCTGGTCATCGACAAAACCGCAGCTCCCGTTGTGGAGAGCATTTTCCGGATGAAGATTGACGGATTCAGTCCGGCACAGATAGCTGACCGGCTGAATCAGGATGGAGTTCTTTCTCCATATGAATATAAAAGGCACTGCGGTTCCAGGTATCAGTCCGGATTCCGCAAGCAGGCTCGGACAGTCTGGAGTCCGGTAGCAATCTACCGGATTTTGAAAAACGAGATGTACACAGGGACTTTGGTACAGGGTAAGACCACAACTCCGAATCATAAGGTCAAAGTTCGCAGTACAAAGGATGAATCGGAGTGGGTGCGGGTAGAAAACGCTCATGAAGCGATTATTCCACCGGCAACTTTCGATATGGTTCAGAAACTGATGCTGGAGGACAGCAGAAGCCCTGTTGGAGGGGAAGCCGTCCATTTGTTTTCCGGAAAAGTTTTCTGTGCCGACTGCCACAGCTCCATGATCCGGAGAAAAACAAAATCGCATGGAAAAGAGTATGTGTATTTTATCTGTGGAGCCAACAAGCAGAATAAAGAGATATGCTCTCCTCACAGAATCACGGAACAGGCAGTCTATGATACGGTGCTGGCAGTGATCCAGTCGCAGGTGTCACTGGCGCTGGATTTGGAATCCGCCTTAAAAGAACTGGACGGCATTTCCTGGGAACGTCGTGAACTGGAACGGATTGAACGGGGAATTGCCCGACAGGAAGAAGTCATTGAGTACAACAAGAAGATGAAGGCGATGGTTTACGAAGACTTCAAGATGGAAGTCATCACGCTGGATGAGTATAAAATCTTAAAAGCGGACTGTGACCAGAAAATCCAGGATGCAAATGATTCGATTGCCCATTTGATTGGCAATCGGAATAAGGTAAATTCCGGTCTGACCGGACAGCAGAGCTGGCTTTCTCAGTTCCGGAAATATCAGAACATTCAGGAACTGACCCGCAGAGTGGTGATTCATTTTGTGGAACGGATTGAGATTACAGCGGACAAACAGATTTCGCTTACGCTGAACCACGCAGACCAGTTCCAGGCGATACTGGAATTTTTGGAAGAATATCAGGGACAGCAGAAAAATGTACAGCCTGTGGAAAAGGAGGTGGGATAATTGGCAAGAGTTGCAAAACGCCGGGAACGGCAGGGTGTTCAGCTCCAAAAGGCTGAATCCGGCATCAAAGTTTATCAGACAGCGATTTATGCTCGATTATCCCGTGAAGATAACTTAAGCAATTCTGATTCCATTGAAAACCAGATTGCGTTGCTGGAGCGATACATTGACGCCCGACCTTATCTTCAGCTGGCTGATATTTTTGCAGATAACGGATTTACCGGTACAGATTTTGAACGACCGGAATGGCAGCGTCTGATGGAAGCGGTTCAACAGAGGAAAATCAACTGCATTATCGTAAAAGACCTGTCCCGTCTGGGCAGAAACTACATCGAAACCGGCGAGTTTCTGGAAAAAATCTGTCCGTTCTTCGATATCCGCTTCATTGCGGTCAATGACAATTTTGATACGGATACAGCGGAAGCCAACGGGCAGCTCTCAGTGTCGCTGTCGAACATTATCAACGATTATTATGCCAAAGATATTTCCCGAAAAGTAACATCGGCTTTGCGGAGCAAGATGGAAAAGGGAGAATATATCGGCTCATGGGAAAAATACGGGTATGTGAAATCACCGGAGAACAAAAATCAGCTGATCGTGAATCCGGAAACTGCACCGGTAGTCAGGATGATTTATCAGTGGCGTTCCGAAGGCATGAGCTATATGGGAATCAATAAAAAGCTCAATGATATGGGAATCCCTTCTCCTGGTCAGTACAAGGCAGACCGGGGGATTGTCACCAACAATAATCAGAAGCCCCGGAAGATTCTCTGGAACAAGCACATGGTAACGGACATCCTGAAGGATATTACTTATCTGGGGCATCTGGCACAGCGGAAAACAACGCAGTGTTTATATGCTGGGATTCCGTTCAGCCGTACAGAAGAACAGGACTGGATACTGGTTGAAAATACGCACGAAGCGATTATTGAGCCGGAGCTGTTTGAAAAGGTACAGGCGATCAACGAGAAAGCTGCGGCGGCACAGAAGGCAAACAGAGGGAAATATGACCACCTTCCCAAAGCAAAAAACATTTACGGGAAGAAATTTACCTGTGCGGACTGCGGCTCCGTGATGAAGCTGGTACGTTCCTTCAGCACCAATAAAGATAAGGTATATTTTACCTTTAAGTGTCCGGCTCATGAAGAGCATGGAGCAAGAGCCTGCACTGCCAAACGGATGCGGAAAGCCGATGTGGACAAAGCGGTGCTCAGCAGCATCAAGGCACAGTTCGAGCTGTTTCTGGACTGCCGGGAAGCACTGGACAGCCTGCTGAAAGCCAAAGAGAAACAGGTGAAAAAGGCTGGAAAGTCAGACCAGGCGAAGGAACTGAAAAAACAACTGGAGAAAAAGAAGTCTGTTTTTTCCGGGCTGTACCGTGACTTGCGGGAAGGACTTATCGACGATCAGGACTATGCACAGACCCGTGAAATCCTGATGGAGGACATCAGCCGCCTGGAAAAACAGATTGAAGAACTGAAATTTTCAAAGGCAGAATATGAGGAGCCGCTTCAGGAAGCAAAAATCTGGGAAGCGCTGATTGAAAAGTACGCTCATGCCGAGGAAATCAGTGAAGAACTGGCAGATGCCATGATTGAATCCATGCAGATGAACGGGGATAATTCCCTGAGCATCCAGTTCAGGTACATGGACAGCTTCCAGGCAGTTCTGGATACTGTCAAAATACTCAGGAAGGAGGTTGCGTAGGATGAAAAAGTGTATTGCGGTTTATCTTCGTCTTTCACTGGAAGATGTGGATAAACGGACAAATCAGGCAAAGGATGAAAGCAACAGTATTGCCGCCCAGCGTCAGCTGATCCAGCGGCACATTGCCCTGAATCCCTACCTTTCCGGATTGCCACAGATGGAATTCTGCGACGATGGTTTTTCGGGTACGAACTTCCAGCGACCGGACTTCCAGAGGATGATTGACCTGATCCGGGACGGAAAGATTCAGATTGTGATTGTCAAAGACCTTTCCCGTTTCGGACGTGACTACCTGGAAGTTGGCGATTATCTGGAACACATCTTCCCGTTTCTGGGAGTCCGGATGATTTCCATCAATGACCACTACGACAGTGAACAGAATCTCGGTAATACCGCTGGGATGGACGTCGCCTTCAGAAATTTGATTTACGACTACTACAGCAAAGACCTTTCCAAAAAGGTAAAAACGGCAATGCGGGTGAAGCAGAGGGATGGCGGTTACGTCTCCTGCTGTCTGTATGGGTACAGGGTACTGCCGCAGGAAAAACACAAAATGGTCATTGACCCTGAAACCGCACCTATTGTTCGGAGAGTGTTTGAGGAAATTATTGCAGGTAAATCCACAAGTCAGGTGGCAAGAGAACTGAATGCGGAAGGCGTTCCGACACCGCTTGAGTATAAGGGGGTTCGGAGAAAAAATCAGTCTGACAAAAAACCTCTCTGGACACATCAGCGGATTCTTGAAATGCTGAGGAACATCAAGTACACCGGCTGTATGGTCAACCACACCCGTGAGAGCAGGAAAATCAGGGACAAAGCTCAGTACAGGGTTCCAAAAGAAGAATGGATCATCCATGAGAACGCTCATGAAGCCATTGTTTCGATGGAAGAATTTGAAGCGGCGAAAGATGCTTTGCGGAAAGTTCGTCCCTATAAAAAGAAAACAGAACGGGATGTTTACCCGTTTTACTGTGCTCACTGCGGCAGAAAGCTTCAGAAAACCTTCGGGAATGATGTGCATTTCTACTGTGCAACACCTTATTGGAATGAGGAAGAACATTCCTGCAAAGAAGTCCGCTGGGATAAAACAAGGATTGAAGAAGTGGTTCTGGAAGCACTGAAAGCACAGATCGCCATGATGACCGTTCAGTCCCGTGGAAAATCCAAAGCGGTTCAGCCAAAGGGGACAATGCTCAGACAGAAGCTGAAAATACTGACAGGCGAGTTGAAGTCCGGCGACAGTCAGAAGGTTCAGAGCTATTTGGATTACCGGGAAGGTCGCATTACCAGAGAAGATTTTATTGCACTCCGGGCACAGCGTGAACAGCGTGCCAGGGAGCTGCAAGAGGAAATTGCCCGAACCGAAGCGGAGTACCAGGAATATCTGGACGCTGAGGAACAGGCAAAAAAAGAAAGAGCGATTACCAGGAAAACGGATTCCCTGGATGAAGAATCGCTTCGGGAAATCATGTACGATGCAGTCAAGAGAGTGAATTTTGTGGACGGTCAGAACATTGAAATCGTCTGGAAATTCGATGACCTTTTTCGTACAGCATAGGAACTGATTTCATGGATTTTGCGGAAAATTACGGCTTTTAGCCTTATAATCACACAATGGGTACCGCAAAAAATGAGTTTTTTCGACTTCCTCGAAAGCCCGAAAATGCCCATTTTATCAGGGTTTTCGAGGATGCCGAAAAATTTTTTTGCACTTACTTGACACAATCAGATGATCTGGGGAGGGTAGTCATTCCCAAAGAAATCAGAAGGACACTCTGTATACGGGAAGGCACTCCCCTTGAAATATTTACGGGAAGAGAAGGGGAGATCGTGTTGAAAAAATACTCTCCTCTTGGGGAAATCCACTCTTTTGCGGAGCAGTACGCAGAAAGTCTCTCGCAGACGGCAGGGCTCCTTGTTTGCATTACGGATATGGAAAAGATCATTGCAGCCTCGGGGGCAGGAAAAAAGGAAATGTTGGAAAAAGAAATATCGGAAGAGCTTATGGATGCGGCGGAAGGGAGAAGACCGATAATTGCAGAAATCGGCCAAAAAGAGTACATTGCGATATCTAAGGCAGAACAGATCTCCTATCAGGAGGAAATCATCTATCCAATTCTATCAGGAGGGGATGTCATCGGAAGCGTCATATTTTTGAGCAGGGAAAAAGGAAAAGAAAGGGAAGTCCGTCAGAAACTTGCCGCATGTGCGGCAATGTTTCTCGGAAGTCAGATGGAAGCGTAAAGGCATTTGAGTCATAAATCCCGAAAAAGCATCATACAATAGTCTTAGAAAAAGGACAAGGAGGGTGTGATGGGGAAAAGTCAGAAAACAGGGATTATGCGCATCTTTCAGGCATTGTTGGTATCTTATGCCATCACGGCGCTGCTGCTTCTTGTATTGGCGGTGCTTCTTTACAAACTGAATCTTGATAAAGGAAAAGTGTCGGCAGGTATCATAGGAATCTATGTAGTTTCCGCCTTTGCAGGAGGATTTTTGCTTGGAAAACTTCAGAAAGTCAAAAAGTTCATATGGGGGCTTGTATTAGGTATTCTGTATTTTCTGCTCCTGTTGCTCGTCTCGTTTGGAGTGTATCACACGTTGCAGGGAGATGTGGTCAATCTTTTGACGACACTTGTACTTTGCTCGGCAGGAGGAATGCTGGGAGGTATGTTTTCTTGAGAAGGAAGAAAAAAATACTTTAAAAAGAGAGGGCAGTATGCTATAATATCGAATAGCATAAACCAAAGGAGGAAACAGGAAATGAAACACATTAAAACATTAAATACACAGACTTTAAACAACACAATGAAGAAAGGCGGATGCGGAGAATGTCAGACATCCTGCCAGTCTGCATGTAAGACATCCTGCACAGTAGGAAACCAGACCTGCGAACAGAAGAAATAAGCAGAAATCATACAGGAAAATTTTCACAGACAGCGGCTGACCGGTCGCTGTCTGTTGATGTTGCAAGAAAATCTCAGAAAAAATATCGATAAACAGAAAGGGGTACCGTTTGTGATTCACCAGTACCAGAACAACGGATATAATATTGTCCTGGACGTCAACAGTGGATGCGTGCATGTTGTGGACCAGATGGGATACGATGTGATCGCCTGCCTGGACAGATTGTGTCAGGATCAGACTGCGGAGACGATCCAGTCAGAAGAAACGAAGAAAGCAGTGCTTGAAGAGCTTTCAGATAAATACAGCGAAAAAGAACTTCTCTCCCTGCTTCCGGATTTGGCCGAATTGGCAAAAGAAGGACAGCTTTTTGCACCAGATACACATGAGTCTTGTATCGGGGAAGTTATGAAGAGAAAGACGGTAGTAAAAGCTCTTTGTTTACATATCGCTCACGATTGTAACCTGGCATGCAAATACTGTTTTGCGGAGGAAGGGGAATACCACGGAAGAAGGGCACTTATGTCTTTTGAAGTTGGGAAAAAGGCGTTGGATTTCCTGATCGCAAATTCCGGCAGCAGAAGAAATCTCGAAGTGGACTTCTTTGGCGGAGAACCGCTTATGAATTGGCAGGTTGTAAAAGACCTGGTGGCATACGGAAGAGAGCAGGAAAAGAAATATGACAAGCATTTCCGCTTTACGCTGACTACGAACGGAGTGCTTTTAAATGACGAAATCCAGGAATTCCTGAACAAAGAGATGGATAATGTGGTCTTAAGTCTTGATGGACGAAAGGAAGTCAATGACGCAATGAGACCGTTCCGGAACGGAAAAGGAAGCTATGATCTGATCGTGCCGAAGTTTCAGAAGCTTGCAGACAGCCGCGACCAGATCCGCTACTATGTGAGAGGAACATTTACGAGAAATAATCTGGATTTTTCAAAAGATGTGATGCATTTTGCGGATCTTGGATTTAAACAGATGTCTATTGAACCTGTGGTAGGAGACGAGACAGATCCGTATGCGATCCGCAAAGAAGATCTTCCGCAGATTTTTGATGAGTATGACAAGCTTGCACAATATATGATCCAGCGGGAGAAGGAAGGCAAAGGATTCAACTTCTTCCATTTCATGATCGATCTGGAAGGCGGACCGTGCATCGCTAAACGGCTTTCCGGATGCGGATCGGGAACGGAATATCTTGCAGTGACGCCTTGGGGAGATTTCTACCCATGCCATCAGTTTGTCGGGGATGAGGACTTCCTGATGGGCAATGTGGATGAAGGGATCACGAAGCCTGAGATTGCCGAGGCGTTCCGTGGATGCAATGTGTATTCCAAGGAAAAATGCAGAAACTGTTTTGCAAAGTTTTACTGCAGCGGCGGATGTATGGCAAATGCATATCATTTCGAAGGATCTCTCAATGAGGCCTACGATATCGGATGTGAGATGGAGCGCAAGAGGGTTGAGTGTGCCATCATGATAAAAGCAGCGCTTGCGGACTTGGGAGAATCCGAAGCGTAGAAGCAGAATGGAAGGGTGTGAAGACATGAAGAAAAGCGGAGGGATAGCAAGTCTCTTTGTCGTGGCGGCTTTGATCGTGATACTGGGATTCACGACTCTTGTCGGATTTGGCAGCCGCAATACCGGCGCGATGGAAAACATCAAGCTTGGACTGGATTTGGCCGGAGGTGTCAGCATTACGTACAAGGTAACGGATAAAAATCCGACGAGTGAGGAAATGCGCGATACAGTCTATAAGCTTCAGAAACGTGTGGATGGGTACAGTACAGAAGCAACGGTGTATCAGGAAGGCGATGACAGGATCAGCATCGAGATACCTGGGGTAAACGATGCAAATGCCATCCTTACGGAACTCGGAAAGCCAGGTTCTCTGGAATTTCAGACAGAAGATGGAGAGACGGTTCTTTCCGGAAGTGACATCAAGACAGCGGAGGCAAAGACGGGGCAGAATCAAGACACTGGTGCCGCAGAATATATGGTGGAGCTTCAGCTGAACGAAGAAGGAAAAGAAAAGTTCGCCAAGGCTACAGAAGAAAATATCGGAAAACAGATCGCTATCATCTACGATGGAGAGACGATCAGTTCTCCGAACGTAGATGAAAAAATCCCAGATGGAATGGCTTATATCAATGGAATGTCAAGCTTTGAGGAGGCGGAAGAACTCGCATCTACCATCCGTATCGGCGGATTGAAGCTCGAATTAGAAGAACTCAATTCTCAAGTGGTAGGGGCGCAGCTCGGGGAAGAAGCAATCAGTACAAGCCTGAAAGCAGGTGTGATTGGTCTGATCATCGTTTTCATCTTCATGTGCGTGGTTTATCTCCTGCCGGGGCTTGCATCCAGTATTGCCTTATTGATTTATACTGGGATCGTGCTTGTACTTCTGAATGCATTTGATATCACGCTCACACTTCCGGGGATTGCAGGTATCATCCTGTCTATCGGAATGGCGGTAGATGCGAATGTCATTATTTTTGCACGTGTGAGGGAAGAAATCACAGATGGAAAGAGTGTGAAGTCGGCATTGAGACTTGGATTCCAGAAAGCTCTTTCTGCCATCGTGGACGGAAATGTCACAACGCTGATCGCAGCGGTTGTGCTCTGGCTGAAAGGAACAGGGAGTGTCAAAGGATTTGCTCAGACGCTGGCCCTTGGTATCGTTGTGTCTATGTTCACAGCACTGGTAATTACCAGGATGATCATCAATGCGTTCTATGCCATCGGAATCCGGAAGGAAAAATTCTATGCGAAAGTGAAGCCGGCAAGAAAGCCGATCAATTTCCTTGGAAAAAGAAAGATTTTCTTTGCCGCCTCCATTGCGGTTATCGCTGCTGGCTTGATTGTCATGGGTGTGAACGGCGCAAGAGGAAAAGGAATGCTGGAGTACAGTCTGGAGTTCCAGGGAGGTACGTCCACAAATGTTACTTTTAATCAGGATTATTCCCTGGAGGAGATTGATTCCAAGGTTGTTCCTGTAGTGGAAAAGGCAACCGGAGATGCGGAAGTACAGACACAGAAAGTGCGTGATACCAATCAGGTCATTATCAAGACAAAAGCACTTGATCTGGAAAAGAGGGAGGCTCTGGATCAGGCTCTGGTGGAAGAGTTCCAGGTAGATGAATCGAAAATCACGTATTCCAATATCAGCTCTACTATCAGTTCCGAGATGAGACAGGATGCGATCATCGCAGTTGCGATCGCAGCAGTATGTATGCTCCTTTACATCTGGTTCCGGTTTAAAGATATCCGATTTGCGACAAGTTCCGTTGCCGCATTGGTTCATGATGTACTTGTGGTACTTGTATTTTATGCAGTGTCAAGGATCAGCGTGGGCAATACTTTCATTGCCTGCATGCTTACCATCGTCGGATATTCCATCAATGCGACTATCGTTATTTTCGACCGCATAAGGGAAGAACTGAAGACGAGAAGAAGAAAAGAGCCGCTTGCAGATATTGTCAACAGAAGTATCACGATGACATTGACAAGAAGCATCTATACATCGCTTACGACATTTATCATGATATTTGTGCTCTTCGTTATGGGTGTAAGTTCTATTAAGGAATTTGCACTTCCTCTGATGGTAGGTATCGTGTGCGGAGCGTACTCTTCTGTATGTATCACGGGAGCGCTCTGGTATGTAATGAGGACAAAAATCGGAAAAAACAGAGAAAAAATAACAGCGTAATCAGAAGGGGATGCAGTGGAAACGGCATCCCTTTTTGTACAGGAAAGAGGTAAAGAAGATGAAAAACTGGGTTCTGCTCAGGAAGGGCGGCAATTTTACAGAGCTTGGCAGGTGGTTTGGTATTCATCCGAGGACGGCGGCTCTTATCAGGAACAGAGATATCATCGGCGAAGACGCCATGGATCGTTACCTGAATGGGACGATAGCGGATCTTTACGACGGAATGCTTATGAAAGATATGGATAAAGCAGTGGAGATCCTGAAGGAAAAGATCACGGAAGGTCAGAAGATCCGTGTCATCGGAGATTATGACATCGATGGGGTCAATGCGACATATATTCTTATGGAAGGTCTGGAAGGCCTTGGGGCAGAGGTGGACAGCGACATTCCGGACCGGATCAAAGATGGGTATGGGTTAAATAAGGATCTCATCGACCGGGCGCTGGACGACAACATCGACACTATTGTGACATGCGATAATGGAATTGCCGCAAAAGAAGAAATCGCATACGGAAAAGACATGGGGATGACGATCATCGTGACAGATCATCATGAAGTGCCTTTTGAAGATCTGGAAGAAGGGAGAAGATATCTGATTCCGCCGGCAGATGCAGTTGTAGATATCAAGAGAGAGGACTGTCCGTATCCGTTTAAAGGGCTCTGTGGAGCAGCTGTCGCCTACAAGTTGATAGAGGCGCTTTACAATGCCATGGGGAAAGATCCGGAAGATGTGGATTATCTTATGGAAAATGTGGCAATCGCCACAGTGGGAGACGTCATGGATCTGACAGATGAAAACCGGATTTTTGTCCGCCAGGGTCTCGATATGCTGAAACAGACGAAGAACTACGGATTGGCAGCGCTTTTCGAGTGTACTGGGGTAGACAAAAACCATCTTTCTTCCTATCATATCGGTTTTGTGATAGGGCCATGTATCAATGCCGGAGGACGGCTGGATACTGCTAAGAGAGCTCTGGAGCTTCTCAGGGCAAAAACAAAAAAAGATGCGGATATTCTTGCAGGAGATCTCAAAGCGCTCAATGACAGCAGAAAGGCGCTGACTGAAGAGGCAGTAAAAGATGCCATATTTCAGGTTGAGACAACCGGTCTGAAAGATGACAAGGTGCTTGTCATCTTTCTCCCGGAATGTCATGAAAGTTTGGCCGGAATCGTGGCGGGAAGGATCCGTGAGCGGTACTATAAGCCTGTCTTTGTCTTGACAAAAGCGGAAGAAGGTGCAAAAGGATCGGGAAGGTCCATTGATGCGTATCATATGTACGAAGAGCTGAGCAGATGTAAAAATCTGCTGACTAAGTTCGGAGGACATAAATTGGCGGCAGGTCTTTCTCTGCCGGAGGAGAATATCCTAAAGCTTCGCAGGGAACTGAATGAGAATACGACAATGACGAAAACGGATATGACGGAGAAAGTTCTGATCGACATGCAGCTTCCGCTGGAGGAAATACAGGAAGATTTCATTGAGGAACTTTCCCTGCTGGAACCATTCGGAAAAGCAAATGGGAAACCGGTCTTCGCGGAGCGGGGACTGGAATTCAAAAAGGCTCGGATACTTGGAAAAAACAGAAATGTACTGAAATTTGAAGTGTGCGATACAAAAGGGACGTACATAGATGCAATGTTTTTTGGCGATCCGGAGGAATTTTTTGGATATCTTTCGGAAAAATATGGGATGAATTCCAAAGAAAGGTTATTAAACGGCTGTACACCGGGTATGCTTATGGATATCACATATTATCCGGGAATCAACGAATATATGGGCAGAAAAAGTCTTCAGATCGTCATAAAAGATTACAGATAGCGACAGAATGATTTGAAACTTTGAAAAAATAATGATATACTAGTTGATATCTCCAAAATTGAAACCAGGGAATTGAGGGTAAAACAGGCATTTTTACATATTAGAAAAAGGAGGGGAATGATATGGCAGGAGAAATCAGACCGGAAGAAGTCACGATGGAAGTCAGACAGGGACTCAGGATAGTGGATGGCCATGCGGTAAAAGAACCTGCAGATTATCAGGACCCGGATGAGTTATATCGTTATCTTATCGGACACATACGCAAGTACCACCCGTCAGCCGATGTCTCCTTGATCGAGAAAGCATATGGGCTGGCCAGAGACAAACATAAAGATCAGTTTAGAAAATCGGGGGAGGCTTACATCATCCACCCCCTCTGGGTAGGAATTATACTTGCACAGCTTGAGATGGATAAAGAGACGATTGCGGCCGGGATTCTTCATGATGTGGTAGAAGACACAGACACGACAAGGGAAGACATCGAACGGGATTTTGGAGCAGAAGTTGCACTGCTCGTGGATGGAGTCACAAAACTGGGACAATTGTCCTACTCTTCCGACAAGCTGGAAGTTCAGGCGGAAAATTTGAGAAAGATGTTCCTGGCCATGGCAAAGGATATCCGGGTCATCATCATCAAGCTGGCCGACCGGCTTCACAATATGCGGACGCTGCAGTTTATGAGACCAGAGAAGCAGAAAGAAAAGGCCAGAGAAACAATGGATATTTATTCGCCGATCGCACAGAGGCTTGGTATTTCCAAAGTCAAGACAGAACTTGACGATCTGGCGCTGAAATATCTGAAGCCGGAAGTGTTCTACGATCTGGTACAGCAGATCAACGAGCGAAAAACAGAGCGGGAAGAGTTTGTGGCCCAGATTGTCAAAGAAGTCTCGCAGCATATGGAGAATGCCAACATCAAGGCAGAAGTAAACGGCAGAGTCAAACATTTCTTCAGTATCTACAAGAAGATGGTCAATCAGGATAAGACGGTAGATCAGATTTATGATCTGTTTGCAGTCAGGATCATCGTAGATACGGTCAAAGACTGTTACGCGGCTCTTGGCGTCATCCATGAGATGTACACGCCGGTTCCAGGCCGATTCAAAGATTATATCGCGATGCCGAAGCCAAATATGTATCAGTCCCTTCACACGACACTGATGAGTTCTGTGGGGCAGCCTTTCGAGATCCAGATACGGACGAAAGAGATGCATAAGACTGCGGAATATGGTATCGCAGCACACTGGAAATACAAAGAATCCAATGACGGAAAGAAGAATATCAAGGCTCAGGAAGAAGAGAAACTGAGCTGGCTCAGACAGATTCTGGATTGGCAGAAAGATATGTCGGACAACAGAGAATTTTTAAACCTGATCAAAGGCGATCTCGATCTGTTTGCCGAAGATGTGTACTGCTTTACTCCGAACGGAGATGTAAAGAATCTTCCAAACGGCTCTACACCGATCGACTTTGCCTACGCGATCCATAGCGCGGTAGGGAATAAGATGGTTGGAGCCCGTGTAAACGGAAAATTGGTAAAAGTAGATTATAAGATCCAGAACGGAGATATGATCGAAATCCTTACTTCACAGAATTCCAAAGGGCCAAGCCGTGACTGGCTCAATATCGTAAAGAGCACGCAGGCGAAGAACAAGATCAATCAATGGTTCAAAAAGGAATTTAAGGAAGAAAATATTATCAAAGGAAAAGAAATGATATTGGCTTACTGCAAGGCCAAAGGGTTCAATCAGTCAGATTTGATGAAGCCGAAATATATGCAGGTTGTACAGAAAAAATATGGATTCCGTGACTGGGAGGCAGTGCTTGCAGCTCTTGGACATGGGGGTCTGAAAGAAGGCCAGGTCGTAAACAGACTGGTAGAAGAATACAGCAAAGAGCACAGACAGGAGATCACAGATGAGGCGGTACTTGAGAAAGTAGCCGAAGCGTCAAGAAATAAAGTGCAGATCACAAAATCGAAGAGCGGAATCATTGTCAAAGGAATCGATGACATGGCAGTTCGATTTTCCAGATGCTGCAGCCCTCTCCCGGGAGATGAAATCGTTGGATTTGTGACGAGAGGACGAGGGATGACGATCCACAGAACAGACTGCGTAAATATCCTTCATTTGACAGAAAGAGAGAGAGCCCGTCTGATTCCGGTCGAATGGGAACCGGATGCGGTAGAAGAGACAGAAGGAAGATTCCTTGCAGAGATCAAGATGTATGTGGTAGACAAACCAGGAATGCTCATGGAGATATCCAAGGTCTTTACTGAGGCGGAGATCGACATCAAGACAATGAATGTAAGGACCAGTAAGAAAGGCACGGCCACGGTAGAGATGGGATTTGTCGTATGTGGAAAGGCAGAGATGACAAAGATGATTGAGAAGCTACGCCAGATAGATAACGTGATCGATATCGAAAGAGCAACGGGCTGATGCTGGAAAGAGGTAGAAGATGAAGATAGAAACATTTGTGACAGGGATCATCGGGACGAACACTTATCTTGGGATCAATGAAAACACGGGAGAGGCAGTGCTGGTAGATCCGGCTGCCTGCCCGAAAAAGCTGCTTTCATATATCCATGAAGAAAAGATCCAGGTTAAGGCGATTCTTCTCACACATGGACATTTTGATCACATTATGGGGATCGATGAATTTCGTGACCATTATGAGGTGCCGGTTTACGTGGGAGAAAATGAAAAAGAACTGATCTGCGACGCGCACTGGAATCAGTCCGACATTTACACGAATGGATATGTATTTCGTGACGCGATCTATGTAAAGGATCAGGAAGTGCTGAATATAGCCGGATTTTCTTTCCAGGTATTCCATACGCCGGGACATACACCTGGTGGAGTGTGCTACTATGAAGCGGCGGAAAAAATACTTTTCAGCGGAGATACGCTGTTTTGCAATTCCGTAGGGCGGACGGACTTTGAAGGCGGCAGTATGTCGGATCTGATCCGTGGGATTAAAGAAAAACTGATGCCGCTTCCGGACGACACGAAAGTGCTTCCGGGACATATGAATGCTACAACAATAGGGCATGAAAGAAAATATAATCCTTTTTTATGATGCAGGAGATACTATGATAGAATTGATATGTAATGATACTTTATATACATATGATGCATATCATCTTCTGAAGACGTTTTATCCGGACAAGGAAATCAAACAAAAGGTGGACATGGAACAAGAGTCACAGATTATAGTAAAAACATGTGATTCTTGTTTTTCTGTAAGCCTGGCTGGATCGAAGGAGGAAAAAGAGGGAATGGAAAGAGGGGAGCGCAAGCACCAGGTCATCCATTCCTTCTATGAAATGTTGTCTAAAAGGACAGGAGTCCGCCAGCCGTGGGGAAGTTTGACCGGAGTACGTCCCACAAAGATGTTTATGCAGAAGCTGGAAGAAGGAGTGCCGGAGGAGGAAATCCTTCGCTGGATCGAAAGAGAGCATTTTGTGACGGAGAAAAAGGCAGAACTTGGGCTAGCCATCGCAAAGCGGGAGAAGGAACTTTTGTCCCGTCTGGACTATCAGAATGGTTATAGCCTGTATGTAGGGATTCCATTTTGTCCCACTACATGTGCATACTGTTCTTTTACGTCCTATCCGATTTCTCAATGGGAAGGAAGAACAGACAACTATGTGGATGCGCTTTTGAAAGAACTTTCCTATATCGGACAAATTTCAAAAGAAAAAAAGCTCAACACGGTTTATTTCGGCGGAGGAACGCCGACATCCCTGACAGCTCCGCAGCTGGACAGGATTCTGACCCATATGGAGAATACGTTTTCCTATGAACATCTCCTGGAATTTACAGTGGAAGCAGGAAGACCGGACAGTATTACAAAAGAAAAGCTTGTGGTGCTGAAAAATCACGGCATCGATCGGATCTCCGTCAATCCGCAGACAATGCAGCAGAAAACGCTGGATCGTGTTGGGAGAAGACATACAGTGGAAGATGTGATCGAGACGTTCTCTCTTGCAAGAGAACTTGGATTTACGAACATCAATATGGATCTTATCGCAGGGCTTCCGGGGGAGACACCGCAGGATATGGAAGATACGCTGCGGCAGATCAGAGCGCTTCGCCCGGACAGCCTGACGGTTCATGCACTTGCGGTAAAACGGGCATCCAGACTGCGGCAGGAACAAAGAAGCGGGGAAGGGTTTCATGGGCATGAACTTTCCGCACCGGAACTGACGGCTATGATCGAAGCGGCGTACCAGTGCGCACAGGAAATCGGACTTGTACCGTATTATCTGTACCGTCAGAAAAATATGGCCGGAAATTTTGAAAATGTCGGTTATGCAAAGGTTGACAAAGCAGGAATATACAATATACTGATTATGGAAGAAAAACAGTCTATTATTGCGGCGGGGGCAGGAGCTTCCACCAAAGTGGTCCTCCCTCATGAAGTCGTGATGCCGGGCAGCAGAAGCGGGAAAAAGACAAAACTCATACGAATTGAAAATGTCAAGAATGTAGATGAATACATTGCCCGGATAGATGAAATGATAGAACGAAAAGGAGAATGGTTATGGCATTAAAGAAAAAACCGGTTACCGGAATGAAAGACATGCTTCCAAGGGAGATGGAAATCCGTGATTACGTAATTCAGATGATCAAAGACACATATCGCACATTCGGATTCTCCTCGATGGAGACGCCTTGTGTGGAACATATAGAGAATCTTCTGAGCAAACAGGGAGGGGAGAATGAGCAGCTCATCTTCAAGATCCTGAAAAGAGGAGCCAAACTCAATCTGGAGACAGCATCCTGCGAGGCAGATCTCGTAGATGGAGGTCTCAGATATGATCTGACACTTCCATTGTCCAGATATTATGCGAACCATGCCAACGAACTTCCTTCTCCGTTTAAAGCACTTCAGATCGGAAATGTGTGGAGAGCGGATCGCCCGCAGAGAGGACGTTTCCGTCAGTTCATGCAGTGCGATATCGATATCCTTGGAGAAGCTTCCAACCTGGCAGAGATCGAACTGATTCTTGCTACAAGTACTTTGCTCGGGAAACTGGATTTTAAAAACTTTACGATCCGTATCAACGACAGAAGGATCCTGAAAGCCATGGCAGCGTACAGTGGTTTCCCGGAAGACAGCTACGATGAAGTCTTTATTATCCTGGACAAGATGGACAAGATCGGTCTGGAAGGTGTGGAGACAGAGTTGAAAGAGGCAGGATATGGTCAGGAGAAGGTGGATAAATATCTGGAGCTTTTCAAAGAAGTGACAAACGATCTTGCAGGGATCAGGTATTTGAAAGAAAAACTCGGAAGTTTTCTTGACCAGGAAGTGGCGGATGGACTTTCCATGATCATTTCAAGTGTGGAGGAGACAAAAGAGGCTGAGTTTAAGATGAGTTTCGATCCGACTCTTGTGAGGGGAATGTCTTACTATACCGGCACTATATTCGAGATTTCCATGGATGAATTCGGAGGATCTGTAGGAGGCGGCGGACGTTACGACAAGATGATCGGAAAATTTACCGGACAGGAAACGCCGGCATGTGGCTTTTCTATCGGATTTGAACGTATTGTCATGCTCCTTTTGGAGAGCGGTTATCAGGTGCCGACGCAGAAAGAAAAGAAAGCATTTTTGATTGAAAAAGGAATGCCGGAACAAGGTATCGTGAAAATCCTGGCCTTGGCAAAGGAAGAACGGGAACAGGGCAAGCAGGTCATGATCGCCAACATGAAGAAAAACAAGAAATTCCAGAAAGAGCAGCTTGCACAGGAAGGTTACACGGATGTGAAAGAATGTTTTGTGCGGGAATTTTTACCGGAAGAATAAAAGAAAAACAAAAGCATGGAGGAAAATAAAATGGCAGAATCAATGAAAGGTTTAAAAAGAAGCCATCGTTGTGCGGAACTTGGGAAAAGCAATATCGGCGAGACAGTGACCGTCATGGGATGGGTCCAGAAAAACAGAAACAAAGGCGGAATTGTTTTCGTGGATCTGAGAGACCGTTCCGGAATTTTACAGCTTATTTTTGAAAACGGAAGTATTGATGAACAAGGATTTGAGAAAGCCGGAAGACTCAGAAGCGAGTATGTGATCGCTGCGGTAGGGACGGTCGAGGCACGTTCCGGTGCGGTCAATGAAAACCTGGCTACAGGAGAAATCGAAGTCCGTGTCCGGGAGCTCCGGGTATTATCTGAATCCGAGACGCCTCCGTTCCCGATCGAGGAAGACAGCAAGACAAAAGAAGAGCTGCGTTTGAAATACCGTTTTCTTGATCTGAGAAGACCGGATATGCAGAGAAATCTTCTGATGAGAAGCCAGATTGCCACACTGACGAGACAGTTTTTGTCTGAAGAAGGATTTCTGGAAATCGAGACACCGACACTTGTGAAGAGCACGCCAGAAGGGGCAAGAGACTATCTTGTGCCAAGCCGGGTACACCCAGGCAGTTTTTACGCACTTCCGCAGTCTCCTCAGACGCTGAAACAGCTTTTGATGTGTTCCGGATGCGACCGCTATTTCCAGCTTGCGAGATGTTATAGAGACGAGGATTTGAGGGCAGACCGCCAGCCGGAGTTTACTCAGATTGACATGGAACTTTCTTTTGTGGATGTGGACGATGTTCTGGATGTAAATGAACGTCTCCTTGCAAAACTCTTTAAAGAAGTGCTGAATATCGAAATACAGCTTCCGATCCAGAGAATGACATGGCAGGAAGCGATGGATCGTTACGGCTCAGACAAACCGGACACACGGTTTGGAATGGAGCTTACTGATGTGAGTGAAGTTGTAAAAGAATGCGGATTTGCGGTGTTTAAAGGTGCTCTGGATCAGGGCGGAAGCGTAAGAGGAATCAACGCCAAAGGACAAGGAGCGATGCCGCGTAAAAAGATCGACAAGCTTGTGGATTTTGCGAAAGGATTCGGCGCAAAAGGGCTTGCTTATGCAGCAATCCAGGAAGACGGAAGCATCAAGTCTTCTTTTGCGAAATTCATGAAAGAAGAAGAGATGGAAGCACTTGTAAAAGCTATGGACGGACAGCCGGGCGACCTTCTTCTTTTTGCGGCAGACAAAAACAAAGTTGTCTGGGATGTGCTTGGAAATCTCCGGCTCGAAATCGCAAGACAGCTGGATCTTCTCGATAAAGGCGACTATAAGTTCCTCTGGGTAACAGAATTCCCGCTTCTTGAATGGAATGAAGATGAAAATCGTTTCGTCGCAATGCATCACCCGTTTACGATGCCGATGGAAGAAGATCTTCAGTATTTGGATACAGATCCAGGACGAGTGCGCGCGAAAGCATATGATATTGTGCTGAACGGAACCGAAATCGGCGGAGGAAGTGTGCGAATCCATCAGAATGACATTCAGACAAAGATGTTTGAAGTGATCGGATTTACAAAAGAAGAAGCACAAGAACAGTTTGGTTTCCTCTTGGATGCATTCAAATATGGAGTTCCGCCACACGCAGGACTTGCATACGGATTGGACAGACTTGTCATGCTCATGGCAAAAGAAGACAGTATCCGTGATGTCATTGCATTCCCGAAAGTAAAAGATGCTTCTGATATGATGCTGGAGGCGCCGTCAGAAGTGGCGACAAAACAGCTGGAAGAGCTTGGAATCGCAGTGATACCGGCGGAAGAGACAGAAGAATAAGATATAAAGCGTGCGGCTTCTTCCATTATTGAACAGTGGGAGAAGCTGCCTTCTTATCAGAAAAAAATAAAATAAAAAAATTTAGAAAAAAGTATTGACAGATCAGCAATCATGTAGTAATATATTTTTTGTTCCGAGCGAACAAAAAATGTGCGACAGTGGCTCAGTTGGTAGAGTACGACCTTGCCAAGGTCGGGGTCGCGGGTTCGAGCCCCGTCTGTCGCTTATCTCTCTTTTAATTTGATATAAAATATATAAATGCGACAGTGGCTCAGTTGGTAGAGTACAACCTTGCCAAGGTTGGGGTCGCGGGTTCGAACCCCGTCTGTCGCTTTCAAAAAATCAGTCCATTGCAGGGCTGTTTTTTTGTATTGCAAAAGTTTTGTGATTCGTCCAAAGTATAAGAATTGGCCTTAAAAGATGTGGTATTTGGAGGCGATAAGATGAAAGAGGTATGGACAAAGGAAGGAAAGGACGGAAGCTGTTTTCGCGGGCAGGATCTTTCGTGGGCTCAGGGAGAAGGGAGCTCGTTTGATGGAGCGGATTTTCAGGACAGTTGTCTGCGAAATACAAGATTTCGGGAATGTACGTTCCGAAATGCAGATTTCCGAAATGCCGATTTGTCTGGTGCAGATTTCCGAGGATGTGATCTGAGCGGGGCTGATCTTCGGGGGACGGATATCCGTCTTTCAGTTTTGGAAGGGGCGGTGCTTTCAGGGATCAAGACAGATGAGAAAACAGAAGGATGGGAGATGTGCTGTCCTAAGACCGGAGCCTTTGTAGCATACAAAAAATGTGTCTACGACAGGATCGTGCAGCTTTTGGTTCCGGCAGATGCGAAGAGAAGTTCTGCCACAGGTCGAACATGCAGATGTGACAAGGCAAAAGTACTCACGATCAGAAGTATAGACTGCCAAAAAGAATACGAGGAAGCATGGTCTCTTGTAGACGAAAATTTTGTGTACAGGAAAGGAATGTGGGTGTACGCAGACTCTTTTACAGAAGACCGTTTTCGGGATTCTACACATGGAATCCATTTCTGGATGACACGGGAAGAAGCAATAACGTATTAAATTGCTTTACGCTTCTTCCTGTTTATGCTATAATGCAGGAGAAAATGAAAGAGCAGAGTAGAGATATGTGCGTTAAGTGCCAGCCGGACGGGGAGTTGCCGATGGACGAAAAGGGAATTCTTGCGGTACATATTTCGCATCCCGCTGCTGCACATAGACAGATAGCGTTTCGAGATACTATACCTGCTGTGCGTGGCAAAAGGACTACTGCAAAGGAGGTATATTTTTATGGAAAAAAGAATGAAACCCAAAAACATATTCCGGGAATCTCTGGAAGAGCTTCGGGACAGCCGTACACTTTCGGTTATCGCTATGCTTCTTGCCATGGCAGTCGTGCTGATGATCTTTGGAACGATACAGGTAACCGATTACTTGAAGATCGGTTTTTCCTTCCTTCCAAATGAACTTGCAGCCATGATGTTCGGACCTTCCGTGGGAGGGATTGTGGCAGGCCTTGCAGATATCCTGAAATATCTCGCAAAGCCGACGGGAGCCTTTTTCCCGGGATTTACAGTAAGTGCTTTGCTTGGAGGAGTGATCTATGGATTGTTTCTCTACAAAAAGCCTTTTTCCATTCCGCGGATGATCGCAGCCAAAGTGACGGTAGCCGTGTTGATCAACAGTCTCCTGAATACATGGTGGTTGATGGTTATGTACGGGAATTCATTTTTCGCCTTGCTGCCGGCCAGATTTTTGAAGCAGATCATTATGGTGCCGATAGAGACGTTATTGTTTTATCTTGTTGTCAAGACGTTATCCAAAGCAAATATATTTGCTTTGGTAAGATCAAAAAGATAGAAAGCAGAGAAAGGAAGGAAAAGCCAGATGAGTTATGCTGATCAGGTGTTTATCAACATGTGCCGGGATATCATTGACAACGGCACGAGTACAGAAGGAGAAAAGGTGCGTCCGAAATGGGAAGACGGGACACCGGCCTACACGATCAAAAAATTTGCCGTTGTGAACCGCTATGATCTTTCCAAAGAGTTCCCGGCCCTGACACTTCGAAAGACAGGGATTAAAAGCTGCACGGATGAGCTGCTCTGGATATGGCAGAGAAAATCCAATAATATCCATGATCTCAAGCCGCATATCTGGGACAGCTGGGCGGATGAGGACGGATATATCGGAAAAGCGTACGGATACCAGATGCAGGTAAAACATCAGTACAGGGAAGGGATGATGGATCAGGTCGATCGGGTCATCTATGATCTCAAACACAACCCGTACAGCCGCAGGATTCTGACAAATATTTATGTACATCAGGATCTGCATGAGATGAATCTGTATCCGTGTGCCTACAGTATGACATTCAATGTGACGAAAAAGCCGGACAGTGAGAAACTGGTTCTCAACGGAATTCTCAATCAGCGTTCCCAGGACGTCCTTGCGGCAAATAACTGGAATGTGTGCCAGTATTCAGTTTTGATGCATATGTTGGCTCAGGTATGTGATATGCAGGTGGGAGAGTTTGTCCATGTGATCGCGGATGCCCATATCTATGACCGGCATATCCCTCTTGTGGAGGAGCTGATCGGCAGAGAGACATATGAAGCGCCAAAATTCTGGCTGAATCCGGAGGTCAAAGACTTCTATGAGTTTACCACAGATGATGTAAAACTGATCGACTATGTGACAGGACCGCAGGTCAAGGATATCCCGATCGCGGTATAAGGAGGAAGAAGATGAATCTGATCGTTGCTGTAGATAAAAACTGGGCAATCGGAAATAAGAATAACTTGCTTGTAAGTATTCCGGCTGATATGAAGTTTTTCCGGGAAACGACGACAGGTAAGGTTGTTGTTATGGGAAGAAAGACGCTTGAGAGTTTCCCGGGGGGACAGCCTCTGAAAAAGCGGACAAATATCGTCCTTACGAAAGACAGGGGATATAAAGTAAAGGATGCCATCGTCGTACACGATGTGGAAAGTCTCTTAAAAGAGCTTCAGAATTATCCGGATGAAAGTATCTATGTGATCGGTGGAGAGAGCATTTACCGTCAGATGCTTCCGTACTGCACGGATGCATATGTGACAAAGATAGACCATGCCTATGAGGCAGATACGTTTTTCCCAAATCTGGATGAAGATGTGGAATGGACGCTGGAAGGAGAGACAGAAGAACAGACATATTTCGATTTGGAATATGTCTTTACGAAATATAGACGGACAAAATAAAAATCAGCTTGACAATTGACAGGCAGAAAACGTATAATGGCTGTAAACACTTTAGCAAAACAGAGAAATGCAGTGACAGGGAGCAGTATGAAAGTACTGGCAGAGCACAGAAAGATTCTGGATGTGGGTGGCAGCACAGATTTATATTCGCCCTAAGCGTTTGCTTAGGGCGTTTTTATATCATTCGAGCAGCAAGAAGAGAGCGATTTCTTCGTCTGCTGAAGAAAAAAGAAGAAAAGGAGGAAGAAGCATGAGGAAAATAACGGGGAATAAACTTTTGGTAAAAGCGCTGAAGGAAGAAGGTGTGGATACACTTTTTGGTTATCCTGGGGCATGCACCATCGATATCAGCGATGAATTGTATAAACAAGGAGACATTCGAATTATCCTTCCGCGCCATGAGCAGGCACTTGTACATGAGGCGGATGCCTACGCAAGATCGACAGGAAAGGTAGGAGTGTGTCTCGTGACAAGCGGACCTGGGGCGACAAATCTTGTTACCGGGCTTGCCACAGCCAATTATGACAGCGTACCGCTCGTGTGCTTTACAGGACAGGTGGCGCGCCATCTGATCGGAAACGACGCATTTCAGGAAGTGGATATTGTCGGTATCACGAGAAGTATCACGAAGTATGGAGTGACCGTCCACAACAGAGAAGAGCTTGGAAGGATCATAAAAGAAGCGTTTTATATCGCAAGAAGCGGAAAACCGGGACCGGTTCTTGTGGACCTTCCGAAAGATGTGATGGCAGAACTTGGTTCTCCGGAATATCCTCAGGAAGTCAATATCAGAGGTTATAAACCAAATAAAACAGTCCATATCGGACAGTTAAAAAGGGCAGTCAAACTGCTGGCTCATGCAAAAAAGCCACTTTTCCTTGCCGGAGGCGGAGTCATTATCGCCGGGGCTAACGAGGTGTTTACCAAATTGGTAGAGAAAACAAAAGTTCCGGTAATCACGACGGTTATGGGAAGAGGGGCAATCCCGACAGATCATCCGTATTACGTGGCCAATCTTGGAATGCACGGTGCATATGCAGCCAATATGGCAGTGGAAGAGTGTGATGTACTGTTTTCCATAGGGACACGTTTTAATGACAGGATTACCGGAAAACTGCACGCTTTTGCTCCAAATGCCAAGATCGTACACATCGATATCGACACTGCGTCCATTTCCAGAAATATCCATGTAGACATCCCGATTGTTGCTGACGCAAAAGAGGCGATTGAGAAGATGCTGGAATACGCAGAGGCAAACGAGACAGAGGAATGGATGCAGCAAATTGAAGGATGGAAGAAAGAACATCCGCTTCAGATGAAGAAAAAAGGCGGCACGATGCAGCCGCAGGATATTATCGAGTGTATCAATCACTGCTTTGATGAAGCGATCATTGTGACAGACGTAGGACAGCATCAGATGTTTACGGCTCAGTATGCACAGATCACAGAGAAGAAGAGACTTCTGATGTCCGGAGGACTTGGAACGATGGGTTACGGATTTCCGGGCGGTATCGGGGCGAAACTTGGCAATCCTGACAAACCGGTCATCGTGATATCAGGGGACGGCGGCATGCAGATGAATATCCAGGAGTTTGCAACGGCGGTGCTTGAGGAACTTCCGATCATTGTCTGTGTTCTCAACAATACATATCTGGGAATGGTAAGACAGTGGCAGAAGCTGTTTTACGGAAAACGTTATTCGATGACGAATCTGCTTGCAGGAGCTGCTCTTCGCAGAGGGGACGAAAAGCTTCCGGAATACACGCCGGATTTTGTCAAACTTGCCGAAAGTTACGGGGCGAAAGGTATCCGGGTAACACAGAAAGAAGATATCGAAGCTGCATTTTCCCGGGCAAAGAAGGAAACAAAAGTACCGACTCTGATCGAATTTATCATCGATCCGGAAGAGCTGGTTTATCCGATGATCAAACCGGGAGGCACACTCCAGGAAATGCTGATGGACTGTTAGGAGGAAGGAAATATGAACAGAATGCTGAAAAAAAGATGGATTTCTTTGTATGTGGAAAACCAGATCGGTGTTTTGTCCAAAATATCAGGACTGTTTTCCGGGAAATGCTATAACCTGGAGAGTCTTACGGTAGGAAGGACGGAAGATCCGACAGTTTCCCGTATGACCATAGAGACAAAAAGTGATGAAGAGACATTTGAACAGATCAAAAAGCAGCTGAACCGCATGGTGGAAGTCATTAAAGTGGTGGATTTTACGGATCTGTCTGTATGTATGCATGAGATCCTTTATGTGAAAGTGAAAAAGTGCGGACTCAAAGAGAAGACAGAGCTGTTCCAGATCGCTGAGACATTCAATGCGGAAGTGGTGGATTATGGAAAGGACAGCATGCTTCTGGAATTTGTACAGACAGCCACAAAAAATGACGCGGTCATCAAGCTGATGCAGGAAGAATTCCATTCTATTGAAGTAGTGAGGGGCGGAAGCGTCGGCATCGAGGCAATCAGTATGGCAGAGCGGTAAAATGTATCTGCAAAAAAACAGAGCGCACTCTTGAATTTTTGTAAAAACAGTTTTATACTAGAAAAATAGAAAAGTGAAGAGAATGGAGTGGTTGAAACATGGAAAAGAAAAATATCGACTGGTCAAATCTGGGATTTGGGTATATTGAGACAGATAAAAGATATGTCGCTAACTATAAAGATGGAAAGTGGGATGACGGAGAGCTCATATCAGACGCCAATATTGTCTTAAATGAATGTGCCGGGGTACTTCAGTATGCACAGACCGTATTTGAAGGGCTGAAGGCATATACGACAGAAGACGGACGTATTGTGACATTCCGACCAGATCTGAATGCACAGCGAATGGAGGATTCTGCAAAGCGGCTTGAAATGCCGGTATTTCCGAAGGAACGGTTCGTAGATGCAGTTACAAAGACAGTAAAAGCAAATGCAGCCTGGGTACCTCCGTATGGTTCCGGAGCAACCCTGTATATCCGCCCGTACATGTTTGGTTCTGACTCAGTTATCGGGGTCAGTCCGGCAAATGAGTATCAGTTCCGTGTCTTCACAACACCGGTAGGACCATATTTTAAAGGAGGGGCCAAGCCGATAACAATCAAGATTTCTGATTTTGACCGTGCAGCGCCGCACGGTACAGGACATATCAAGGCAGGCCTGAACTATGCCATGAGTCTTCACGCGATCGTGAGAGCACACGAAGAAGGGTATGCGGAAAATATGTATCTGGATGCAGCCACAAGGACGAAAGTAGAGGAGACCGGAGGAGCAAACTTCATTTTCATCACAAAAGATAAAAAGGTAGTTACCCCGAAATCCTCATCCATTCTTCCGTCTATCACAAGGCGTTCTCTGCTGTATGTTGCAAAAGAATATCTTGGACTTGAGACAGAAGAAAGAGAAGTGCATCTGGATGAAGTGAAAGATTTTGCAGAATGCGGTTTGTGCGGCACAGCGGCAGTTGTATCTCCGGTAGGAAAGATCGTAGATCACGGAAAAGAGATCTGTTTTGCATCCGGTATGGAGGAGATGGGGCCTGTCACAAAACAACTTTACGACACACTGACGGGCATTCAGATGGGAAGGATCGAAGCACCGGAAGGTTGGATCCATGTAATTGAATAGGTCAAAATACCGGAAGGAAGGGACTTTTTGAAGTCCCTTCTTTTAAAATCTGAAAAATCATGCTATAATAAGCCGGATATTCGGATGCAGATGAGCATCTGAAAGGCCAGACGGCAGGAGGAAAGAAAAGATGGATGCATATACAGGGTTTGCGGAAGTATATGATACGTTTATGGACAATATTCCGTACGAGGAATGGGCAGACTATATCATCGGAATCTTAAGAGAATACGGCATCAGAGACGGTCTTGTCCTGGACCTTGGATGTGGAACTGGTACGATGACGGAATTGTTGTCAGAAAGCGGTTATGATATGATCGGGGTAGACTATTCGGAGGAAATGCTGGAAATCGCGATGAAGAAAAAAGAGGACTCCGGAAATGATATTCTGTATCTGCTTCAGGATATGAGAGAGTTTGAACTCTACGGCACTGTGAGGGCAGTTGTCAGTGTGTGTGATTCTGTCAACTATATCACGTCGCCTGAGGAACTCACGGAAGTGTTCCGTCTTGTCAACAATTATCTGGATCCGGAAGGGCTTTTTCTGTTCGACTTCAATACCGTCCACAAATACAAGGACATTATGGGAGACACTACCATCGCGGAGAACAGGGAAGAATGCAGCTTTATCTGGGAAAACTATTATTATGAAAAGGAAAAGATCAACGAGTATGACCTGGCTGTCTTCGTGAAGGAAGGGGAATTGTATCGGAAGTTTGAGGAGACTCATTACCAGAGAGGGTATACGATAGAGGAGATGAAAGACATCGTGGAGGCTTCCGGCCTGCGTTTTCTTGCATCCTACGAGGCATTCTCAAAAGAAGCGCCGGACGAGTCAAGCGAGAGGGTCTACGTGATCGCGCAGGAATGCCAAAAAAAGAGAAAATAGAACGAAAAGAGGAAGAATAATGAAGGATTATCTTGTAAGAGCGACTGCAGCAGGCAGTCAGATTCGAGCGTTTGCCGTGACGTCACGCGAGATGGTGGAGACGGCAAGGAGACATCACAATACGAGTCCAGTGGCAACGGCTGCGCTTGGCCGGCTTCTCACGGCGGGCGCCATGATGGGAAGTATGATGAAAAATGATACGGATGTGCTCACTGTCCAGATCAAAGGAAGCGGACCGATTCAGGGACTTACGGTAACAGCGGACAGCCATGCCAATGTCAAGGGGTATGTGGAAAACCCGGATGTCATGCTGCCGCCGAAAAACGGAAAACTGGATGTAGGGGGAGCGCTTGGCATTGGCCTTATGAATGTGATCAAAGATATGGGGCTCAAAGAACCATACGTAGGACAGACGATTTTGCAGACAGGGGAGATCGGAGATGATCTTACGTATTATTTTGCCAACTCTGAGCAGGTCCCGTCTTCCGTGGGGCTTGGCGTGCTCATGGAGAAAGATAATACGGTAAAATGTGCCGGCGGATTCATCGTGCAGGTCATGCCGTTTATCGAGGAAAAAGTACTGGAGCAGCTGGAGGAAAATATCAAAAATATCCATTCTGTCACAGCGATGCTGGAAAAAGGATATACACCAGAGCAGCTTCTTTCTGAAGTGTTAAAAGGGATGGAAGTGGAGATCACGGACACGATGCCGACAAAATTTTATTGTGACTGCTCCAAAGAAAAGGTTGCAAAAGCGATCATCAGTATCGGGAAGAAAGACATCGAGGAGATGATCAGCGAAGGCAAAGATATTGAAGTGAAGTGCCATTTCTGCAACACAGCTTACACATACAGTGTCGAGGAATTAAAGGAAATCTTGCAATACGCAAAAAGAAAATAGAAGTTCTGCGGGAAAGAAAAGAGGAGAAGCATGAGACAGGGATTTATCAAGACAGCGGCAGTCACGCCTGATATCCGTGTGGCTGATGTAGCGTATAATACGGAAGAAATCATAAAAAAGATGAAAGAGGCGGCCGGTCTGGGAGCGAAGATCATTGTATTTCCGGAACTTTGTATTACCGGATATACATGTGGGGATTTGTTTACCCAGGATGTGCTTTTGAAGGAGGCAAAGAAAGGGCTTGGGAAGATTATTGCAGCGTCCCAAGATGTGGATGCCCTGGTTTTCATTGGATGTCCGGTAGAGGCGGACGGGGAGCTTTTCAATACGGCAGCTGCTGTCTGCAAAGGAAAACTCCTTGGACTTACGACAAAGACCTTTCTTCCGAATTACGGAGAATTTTACGAGATGAGGCAATTTTGTCCGGGACCGGATACGGTACGGAATATCCGTTTTCTTGGGGAGACGATTCCGTTTGGCCCAAAGATTCTTTTTGAATCAGAAGAGGTAGAAGGGCTTATTGTGGCGGCGGAGATCTGCGAGGATGTCTGGTCGCCGATCCCTCCAAGTATACAGGAAGCGATGGAGGGGGCAGTGATCATCGTCAACTGTTCTGCCAGCGATGAAACCATCGGAAAAGATCGTTACCGGGAAGAACTGATCAAAGGTCAGTCCGCCAGGCTGATCGCCGGTTATGTATACGCAAATGCCGGAGAGGGAGAATCCACTACGGATGTGGTGTTCGGAGGACACAATATCATAGCGGAAAACGGAACGATCCTTGCAGCCTCACAAAGATTCCGAAATGAGATCATATACAGTGAGATCGATATTCAAAGACTGCTTTCCGAGAGAAGAAAAAATACGACGTTTAAGGCAAACGGGAAAAAAGAACTCACAAAGGTAACATTTTCCGTAGGACAGGAAGAGACGGTGCTTTCCAGAACATTTTCGCCTCTCCCTTTTGTTCCTCAGGCGACAAAGGAGCGGGAGAGAAGATGCGAGGAAATCCTCACGATCCAGGCAATGGGACTGAAAAAGAGGCTTCTTCATACCCGCGCTCAAAGTGCGGTAGTCGGAATATCTGGCGGCTTGGATTCCACTTTGGCTTTACTCGTGACGGCGAAAGCGTTTGACATGCTTTCCATTCCGCGGGAACAGATCAAAGCCGTCACGATGCCTTGCTTTGGAACGACAGACCGGACATATCAGAATGCCTGTCTGATGTCCAAAAAGCTTGGGGCGACACTGTTGGAGGTGCCGATCAGAGAAGCGGTCACGATCCACTTCAGGGACATCGGACATGATATGGATGATCACAGCGTGACATATGAAAACGGACAGGCGAGAGAGCGTACACAAGTGCTGATGGATATTGCCAACAAAGATGGGGGGCTGGTCATTGGTACCGGAGACATGTCGGAGCTGGCCCTTGGGTGGGCTACTTACAACGGAGATCATATGTCCATGTACGGGGTCAATGCATCTGTGCCGAAGACCTTGGTACGCCATCTCGTAAAGTATTACGCGGACACGTGCGGGGATAACGAGCTGCAGGCAGTCCTGGAGGATGTTCTGGATACGCCGGTAAGCCCTGAACTTCTTCCTCCAGAGGACGGACAGATTGCGCAGAAGACAGAAGATTTGGTAGGACCGTATGAACTTCACGACTTTTTCCTCTACTATGTACTTCGTTTTGGTTACGAGCCGTCCAAAATTTATCGGATCGCGAAGATTGCCTTTGACGGGATGTACGAAGAAAAGACTATTCTGAAATGGCTTAAGAAATTTTACTGGAGATTTTTCTCCCAACAGTTCAAGAGATCCTGTCTGCCGGACGGACCGAAAGTAGGGACCGTGGCGCTCTCGCCGAGGGGAGATTGGAGAATGCCAAGCGATGCATGCGCAGATGTGTGGATCCGGGATTTGGAAGATATAGAACCTTAAAAACTGCAAAAAGAAACAGCAGACTGAGCCGAAATGGTTCGGTCTGCTGTTTCCGTAAAGACTAAAGACTTATATTTTTGAAGAGATCTCCCAGTTTTGTGCCGATTTCTTCGGATTTTGGAAGCGGCACATCGATTTCCGGTTCCTTTTCTTCTTCTGCCTCGATCAGCGCTTTTATGCTGAGGCTTAACTTTCCATCTTTGATCCCGATGACTTTGACTTTGACGGTATCTCCTTTTTTCAGGACATCGGCAGGTGTCTTGATTCGCTTTTCGCACACCTGTGATACATGGACGAGACCGGAAAGACCGTCTGCAAATCGGATGAAAGCACCGTAGGATTGGATGCTTTGCACTTCGCCTTCCATGATATCTCCCACATGGATCTTGGAAATTTTTTCAGCTTTTTCCTGTGCTTCCTCTTCTTTTAAGATTTCACGGGCAGACAGTACGAGACGATTTTCAGATTCATCAGCGTCGATCACTCTGACGCGCACATCTTTTAAAAGGTAATCTTCCAGATTTTCGATATAGGTAAGAGACAGACGGGATGCAGGGATGAATCCTCGAAGCCCTTCAACCTTAACGATCACGCCGCCGTTTACGATTCCTTCTACTTTGAGGGTAAGGGTGGTCTTTTCATCCATATATCTCTGTACAATATTCCATGGGTTTGCAATATCGAACTGATCTTCATAATCTTTCATGGATTCCTGTACCGGCTCGTTGGATGCCGGAGCTTTTTCTAACTGTTGTTCGCTCATTTTTGTATACACCTCTTTATTCATATTTTGATAATTGCTTAACTATCAGTATAGCATAGAATGCAGACAAGAAAAAGAAAAAAACAGTTGGCTTAAAAGAAAAAAAATGCTACTCTAATGGTAGACAGATTCGAAAGGATAATAGACAGGTATGACTTTAAACGAAAAAGAACGAAAAATCTATATTGTCGGCCATAAAAATCCGGATACGGATTCTATCTGTTCGGCGATCGCGTACGCAAATCTGAAAAAAATGATAACCGGAAAAAACTATGTAGCAAAGCGGGCCGGTGAAATTTCAGAAGAGACGCGCTATGTCCTCGATACATTCGGGGTTCCGGAACCGGCACTTCTGAACAATGTTTTTCAGCAGCTGAAAGATGTAGACATAGGAAAGGTAGAAGGAGTGCCTAGCAGTGCTTCCCTCCGGGAGGTATGGAGCAGGATGAAAGAACATAATATCAAGACGCTCCCGGTATTGAATGATCATAAACTGGAAGGGATCATCACGATCGGAGATATTGCCAATTCCTACATGGAGCAGCATGACAGCCATCTGCTCTCTGTGGCGAGGACACAGTACAGAAGTATTGCTCAGACGCTGGATGGAACGACCGTGATAGGAAATGAGCATGCTTACTTCATCAAAGGAAAGGTCGTTATTGCAGCATCCAGCCCGGATATGATGGAAAACTTCATTGAAGAAGATGACCTTGTTATCGTAGGAAACCGGTATGAGTCACAGCTTTGTGCCATCGAGATGAATGCCAGCTGTCTTGTCATCTGCCAGGGCGTGGAAGTGTCAAGGACGATACGGAAACTGGCAGCAGAGCGGGATGTGGTAATCATCAGCACCCCTCATGACACCTTTACGACAGCCAGACTGATCAACCAGAGTATTCCGGTCAAGTGTTTCATGACAAAGGAACATCTCACGACATTCCATATGAATGATTATCTGGAAGAGATCAAAGAAGTCATGACGAAAAAGCGATACCGTGATTTCCCGGTTGTTGACAAAAAGGGAAGGTTTGTGGGATTTATCTCCAGAAGGAGACTTTTGAAACCAAAAAGAAAACAGGTCATTCTTGTGGATCACAATGAGAAGACACAGGCAGTGGATGGGATTGAGGAAGCGGAGATCCTGGAGATCATAGATCACCACAGACTGGGAAGCATGGAGACGATGGGACCGGTCTACTTCCGCAATCAGCCGCTTGGATGCACGGCCACGATCATTTACCAGATGTATCAGGAAAATCAGATTATACCGGATAAGATCACTGCGGGACTGCTCTGCTCTGCCATCATCTCAGATACACTTTTATTCCGATCTCCTACCTGTACGCCAATCGACGAGGCAGCGGCGAGAGAACTGGCGCAAATTGCAGAGATCCAACTGGAAGAACATGCAAGAGAAATGTTCAAGGCGGGCAGCAATCTTGGGAACAAGTCAGCTCAGGAGATCTGTTTCCAGGATTTCAAGGAATTCAGTGTCAATGAACTGTCATTTGGCGTAGGACAGATCAATTCCATGAGTGAGGAAGAATTAAGGGAGATCAAAGCAAAGATTATGCCGCACCTGGATGAAATCTTAAAAGAAAGCAGTCTGGACATGGTTTACTTCATGCTGACAGATATCATGAAACAGTCCACAGAGCTTTTATGCTGCGGCAATAACGCCAAAGCATACATTATGGATGCATTTGAGCTCCCGGAAGACACAGACGTGATCAATCTTCCTGGTGTGGTGTCCAGAAAGAAACAGCTCATCCCGACTATCGTGAGCGAGATTCAGCAGTAGATAAGGAGAAAGGCGTATGACAGAGAAAGAGATATTTCGACCAGGCAATATGCTCTATCCACTTCCGGCAGTCATGGTAAGCTGTGCAGACAAAGACGGAAAGGACAATATCTTAACTGTTGCATGGACAGGAACAGTCTGCTCGGATCCGGCCATGCTTTACATTTCCGTGAGGCCAAACCGCTTTTCCCACCACATGATCGAGGAGACGGGGGAGTTTGTAGTCAATCTTACGACGGAGAAACTTGCGCGGGCGACAGATTTCTGCGGCGTCCGATCTGGAAAGGATATGGACAAATGGAAAGAGACAGGGCTGACGCGGGGAAAAGCAGTTTCCCTGGAGTATGCGCCTATCATATCAGAAAGTCCGGTCAGCATTGAGTGTAAAGTGACAGAGATAAAAAGACTTGGCACACATGATATGTTTTTGGCACGCGTGACGGCAGTTCAGGTCAGCAAATCTTACATGGATGAGAAAGGAAAGTTTAATCTGAATCACACAGGACTTCTGGCATATTCCCACGGAGAGTATCTGGGACTTGGAAAAGAAATCGGAACATTTGGCTATAGTGTGAAGAAGAAAAACGGAAAAAAGAAAAGACGAAAGAAATAAAAACGGGCAGGGAACATTTTGTTCCCTGTTCTATTCTTTTGTGCGGAAGAATAGGATAGACCGGACGGAAAGAATCGTGGTGGGAAGATTGAATAAAACGACAACAGGGAAAAAAATCAAAATCATTGCGGAACTTTTGTTTTTATTTGCGGCTTGTGCCGCCGGGATACTTTCCCGTGCAGGGAATCTTTCGTATCCGGCAGGAAATGCAGCTGTGCAGGAAGAAAAAGAAAAGAGGATCGCCCTTACTTTCGATGACGGGCCAAGTGCATCCTATACTGTCAGGCTTTTGGATGGCCTGAAAGAGCGGAATGTAAAGGCAAGCTTTTTCCTGATCGGAAAACAGGCGGAAAAGTATCCGGAAATTGTTAAACGGATCCAGAAGGACGGACATCTCATCGGGAATCATACGTATCATCATATTGAGCTGACGAAGGTAAGCAAAGAAAAAGAGATGGAAGAAATAGGGAAAACGAATGAGGTTCTGGAAGGTATCACGGGAGAGAAAGTGAGTTTTATCCGTCCTCCTTTTGGCGAATGGAGAAAAGAAATCCTGGAGGATGTGGAGCTGATACCGGTACTTTGGGATATCGATCCGCTGGACTGGTGCACCCCTGATTCGGGAGAAATCGTAAGAAGAGTAGTGACGAAGGCAAAAGAAAATGGTATTATCTTATTGCACGACTGTTACGAAACTTCGGTGGAGGCGGCGCTTCAGATCATCGATCTTCTCAAAGAAAAAGGGTATGAGTTTGTGACAGTCGATGAATTGATCATGGAATAAACAGAAAGAGAGTCTGAATATGATATACGAATTTTCAAGGACGGAACTATTGTTAGGCAAAGAGAAGATGGAAGTGCTCAGGAAATCTTCCGTAATGGTGTTTGGTGTAGGAGGTGTCGGATCGCATTGTATCGAGGCTCTGGCAAGATGCGGGATCGGCAAGTTGATCCTCATCGACAATGACACTGTGTCTCTTACCAATATCAACAGGCAGTCTATCGCTTACCACAGTACAGTCGGACAGTATAAGACAAAGGTCATGAAAGAACGGATTGCAGATATTTCCCCTGAGACGGAAGTGGTAACATATGAGCAGTTTGTGCTTCCGGAAAACCTGGAAGAGGTGTTTCAGGATCAGCCGGATTATATCATCGATGCCATAGATACTGTTACGGCAAAAATTGCCCTTGTCATGTACGCGAAAGAGAAAGAAATACCGATTATCAGCAGTATGGGGACAGGGAACAAACTGCACGCAGAATGTTTTGAGATCGCAGATCTTGAAGAGACGTCCGTTTGTCCTCTGTGTAAAGTTATGCGCAAGGAACTGAAAAAGCGAGGTGTCCGGCATTTGAAGGTGCTGTACTCCAAAGAAAAACCCATCGATACGAAAAACCGGGAGACGGAGGAAGAAAAGGGGGCAAGGCGTTCGCTTCCTGGCAGTATCTCCTTTGTCCCTCCGGTTGCAGGGCTTATGATTGCGGGGGAAGTGATCAGGGATCTTGCAGGATGCAGATAAGGAGGTACTGAAGATGGATTTATTTGAATATGCCAGAGAACTTCAACAGGAGAAAGAGGCTCCGCTTGCTTCAAGACTTCGGCCGACTACCCTGGAAGAGGTGGTAGGCCAGCAGCACATCATCGGAAAAGGAAAACTGTTGTACCGGGCCATCAAGGCAGACAAACTGAATTCCGTTATCTTTTACGGGCCCCCGGGTACCGGGAAGACAACTCTGGCCAAGGTCATTGCGAACGCTACAAGTGCACAGTTTTGCCAGATCAATGCTACTGTGGCGGGGAAAAAAGATATGGAAGCAGTCGTGGAGGAGGCAAAAAAGACACTGGGGATGTACCGCAAGAAGACGATCCTGTTCATCGATGAGATCCACCGGTTCAATAAAGGGCAGCAGGATTACCTGCTTCCATTTGTGGAAGACGGAACGGTCATTCTCATCGGAGCCACCACGGAGAACCCATATTTTGAGGTCAACCGGGCGCTGATTTCCAGATCCACGGTTTTTGAACTGAAACCTCTCTCGAAAGATGAGATCAAAGTGTTGATTGAGAGGGCTGTCTATGATGAAAAGAAAGGGATGGGAAGCTATCATGCTGTCATCGATCCAGATGCGGAAGAGTTTCTGGCTGATCTGGCAGGAGGAGATGCCCGCCTTGCATTAAATGCGGTAGAACTGGCTGTCTTGACGACGGAGAGAGAGAAAGACGGAAAAATCCACCTGACACTGGATGTTGTGTCAGAGTGTATTCAGAAAAGAGTCGTCCGTTACGACAAAGACGGGGACAACCATTACGATACAATATCCGCATTCATAAAAAGCATGAGAGGATCTGATCCGGACGCGGCTGTCTATTACCTGGCAAAGATGCTTTACGCGGGGGAGGACGTGAAATTCATTGCGAGGCGGATTATGATCTGTGCGTCTGAAGATGTGGGAAATGCAGATTCGATGGCACTTACGGTTGCGGTTTCCGCTGCTCAGGCGGTGGAACGGATTGGGATGCCGGAGGCACAGATCATTCTTGCCCAGGCTGTCCTCTACATTGCAGGAGCGCCGAAAAGCAATTCTGCAGTCATGGCGATAAGTGAGGCGATGCAGAATGTAAAGCAATATCGGACGACTGTCCCTGCACATCTCCAGGATGCCCACTACGGCGGACACGAGGAACTTGGACACGGTATCGGATACAAGTATGCCCACAATTATCCATATCACTATGTGGATCAGCAATATCTTCCGGATGAGATCAAAGGAACTGTGTTTTATCATCCGGGAGAAAATGGGAAAGAAAAAGAAATCGGAGAATGGCTTCGTTTCATACGGGGACAGAAAGAAAAATAGCAGGCCGCGTCAAAAGACGCGGCCTGAAACAATCTCAAAGAAGATGTGTCATAATATAGGCGTAGATTTCCTGATTTCTGGCAGTCCAGTTAGATACAATAACTTCCGCCTCTTCCTCGGATGGAACTGTCACGGTAAGATCAATGAGAGGCATGTTCTGCTCGATGACCTGACAACGGACAGAAAACTCGCCTTTTGTATTTCGGTAATAATCCGATTTGACGGATACTTCATTTTTGAGGGAAAATTTTTTCTCCACAAAAAAATCATACACATCTTTTTTTATGGCATCAGATATCTTGTTTTCAAAATAGGAAATGGACTCAAGCCCTTCTTCTGTCAGATGATACAATGTCCGGTTATGAGTTGTCTCTTCCCGGATCAGCCCCGAATCAGCAAGCTCTGACAGGGCTTTTTGCAGTGTGAAATATGTTGTATATCCTTTCCCGAGTATAAAGTCCGATATCTGCGCATTCGTAAGGGGAAAATCCACCTTTTCCAGCATATATAAAATGATCAGCTTATAGAGCGTAAAGGTTTCAGACATGGACTGCTCCTTTCTACAAAAATCTACAGTTCTTTCCCTGCCATACATCCTTTTCTTTAAATGACTGAGCCATACGGTTCAAGACAAGCCGTTTGTTCGCAGTCCAAAGCGGCGCGATCAGGATGGATTTTGGTCCGTCTCCGGTAAGACGGTGGATGACGATATCCGAACGGAGCGAACAGATGCAGACGCCGAGAAAATCCAGGTATTCTTCCATGGAAGGGAGAGGAAAAGGGTGTTCCCGATAGAGATCGCCAAGATCTGTTCCATCCAGCACATGCAGCAGCTGAAGCTTGACACCCTGGATATCCATCCGGTTCAGATAATCGATCGTCTCCAGCATATTGCTCTTTGTCTCCCCTGGAAGATAGAGGATCATGTGAACGATCACATCGATCCCTTCCGCGCGAAGAAGCGAGACAGCACGGTCAAATACCGCCAGATCATAGCCTCTTCGGATAAATTGCGCCGTGCTTGGATGGATTGTCTGAAGACCAAGTTCCACCCAGACAGGTTTGATCCGGTTTAGTTCCGAGAGGAGGGCAATCGTTTCTGCCGGGAGACAGTCCGGGCGGGTAGCCACGGAGAGGATCCGGACTTCCGGATCTTTGATTGCCTCCGAAAAGACAGCGCGCAGTTTTTCGATCGGAGCATATGTGTTTGTAAAAGCCTGAAAATAGGCGATATAAGAGTGACCGTGGTATTTGGATTTCAGACGCGCCTTCTGAAACTCAATCTGACGGCGGATGGAAAGCCGGGAATCCCCGGCAAAATCGCCGCTTCCTCCCCGACTGCAAAAAATGCAGCCGCCAGTTCCGCATGTTCCGTCCCGGTTTGGACATGTAAAGCCTCCGTTTAAGGAAAGTTTGTACATTTTTTCGTTGTATTTCGTTTTCAGATAACTGTCAAGGGAATAGTAGCGTCTGCCGTCACGGCGATACGGATACTCTGCCATATCAGATCAACGCCTTCACGGCAGCGCTTACAGCGTCAGCCACACGAGGATCAAAAGCTTCAGGCAGGATGTTTGTCTCACTGAGTTCTTCATCCGGGATGAGCCCCGCGATGGCATGAGCGGTAGCAAGTTTCATATCTTCCGTGATCTGGGAAGCACGACCTTCCAGAGCACCTTTAAAGATGCCAGGGAAAGCCACCACATTATTGACCTGATTCGGGAAATCACTTCGGCCGGTTCCAATGACTCTGGCCCCTGCTTCCCTGGCAAGATCCGGCATGATCTCAGGCACCGGATTTGCCATGGCAAAGAGAATGGAGTCCGGATTCATGGAAGCCACCATCTCCTTTGTGACAATATTTGGTGCAGAAACTCCGACGAAAATGTCGGCTCCTTTCAGTGCATCGGCGAGCGTGCCATGATGGTTCTGCAGATTTGTAACTTCCGCCATCTTTTGCTGCATCCAGTTGAGATCCGGGGAGTCTTTGGAGATGATGCCGTTGATGTCACACATAACAACATCGCGGAAACCGTAGGTAAGCAGCAGTTTTGTGATGGCTACGCCTGCAGATCCGGCTCCGTTTACAACAACTTTACAGGATTCCTTCTCCTTTTTAACAACTTTCAGGGCATTGATGATACCAGCAAGCACAACGATGGCCGTTCCATGCTGGTCATCGTGGAAGACCGGGATATCAAGAAGTTCTTTTAACCGCTCTTCAATTTCAAAACAGCGAGGGGCGGAAATATCTTCCAGATTGATGCCTCCAAATGCAGGAGCAATGTGTACGATGGTGCGGATAATCTCTTCTGTATCCTGTGTATCCAGGCAGATCGGGACCGCATTGACTCCGCCGAATTCTTTGAAAAGTACGGCCTTTCCTTCCATGACAGGCATAGCTGCGTGTGCACCAATGTTGCCAAGTCCGAGAACCGCACTTCCATCGGAGACAACGGCGATGGTATTTGCCTTCATCGTATATTTGTAAGCGGCCTCCTTATCCTTTGCAATGACCTTGCACGGCTCTGCAACGCCGGGCGTATATGCGACAGCCAGGTCCTCCCTGGATTTTACGTGAGATTTTGCAGTAGTCTCGATTTTTCCGTTCCAGAGTTCGTGCATTTTCAGCGCTTTTTCTAATGTATTGTCTGCTGACATATGATTCACCTTTTCTTCTATAATAGTATGTGCATTCCTGCACACCTTTATAAACCATAATACCATTGATAAATGTCTGGTGCAATAAACAATTTGGAAAAAGGGCTTTTCAATTCGTGAATAATAAGTTATACTTTAAATATTATTTCGAGACAGGTCTGGTCAGACTGAATTTCCCGACATTGCAGAAAGGAATGAAAACAGAATAATGATGGATATGAAAGAAAAATACGAAACTCTTTCTCTGGCAGTGTTGAAAGATGTCGCTAAAGCAAGAGGGCTGAAAGGGACTTCTGCACTGAAAAAGTCGGAGCTGATCGATCGGCTGCTGGAGGAAGACAAAAAGGCCAATGCCAAAGAAGAGGAAGATTCAAATACAAAAGAGGAAAAAACAGAGACTGATACAGCCCGGAAAGAAGAAAATAAAAACGAAAAAGAAAAGATGGGAATGGATATTTCGGAGCTGGACAGTGGTATGAGTGCGCAGGGTATCCTCGAGGTGCTCCCGGATGGATACGGTTTTATCCGGTGCGAAAACTATCTTCCCGGAGAAAACGATGTCTACGTATCCCCTTCGCAGATACGTCGTTTTGGGCTGAAGACAGGGGATATCATCACAGGAAATACAAGAATCAAGACGCAGTCTGAAAAATTCAGCGCGCTTTTATATTTGACAAAGATCAATGGAATCCCGCCGGCGGAAGCCACAAAAAGGAGGAGCTTTGAGGATCTTACACCGATTTTCCCGAATGAACGGCTTCGCATGGAATGCTACAACAGTTCTACAGCCATGAGGATCATGGATCTTTTATCCCCGATCGGAAAAGGCCAAAGAGGAATGATCGTGTCTCCTCCGAAGGCAGGAAAGACAACACTTTTAAAAGAAACGGCGCTCTCCATTCTTAAGAATAATCCGGAAATGCATCTCCTGGTATTGCTGATCGATGAACGTCCGGAAGAAGTAACCGATATCAAAGAGAGTATCAGGGGGAAAAATGTGGAAGTGATCTATTCCACATTTGATGAACTTCCGGATCACCACAAGAGAGTATCAGAGATGCTGATCGAACGCGCAAAGCGTCTGGTAGAGCATAAAAAGGATGTCGTCATCCTTCTGGACAGCATCACACGTCTTGCAAGGGCGTATAACCTTGTGGTCCCGCCAAGCGGAAGGACTCTGTCCGGAGGACTTGACCCGGCGGCTCTCCATATGCCGAAACGTTTTTTTGGAGCAGCAAGAAATATGAGGGAAGGCGGAAGTCTCACAATTCTGGCTACCGCATTGGTAGATACGGGAAGTAAAATGGATGATGTCATCTATGAAGAATTCAAAGGTACCGGAAATATGGAACTTGTGCTTGACAGAAAACTTTCCGAAAAAAGAGTGTTCCCGGCTATCGATATTCCAAAATCCGGAACGAGAAGAGAAGATCTTCTCCTTACACCGGAAGAGCAGGAAGCAGTCTATATCATGCGCCGCGCACTAAACGGCATGAAGTCGGATGAGGCGGTTGACAACATTCTGAACCTGTTTAACCGGACGAAAACAAACGCGGAGCTTGTGCAGACAGTAAAGAAAATGAAGTTTATTTAAAAAAAGCTTGCAAAACATATTCGGATATGATATGATTAATCCGCTGTTTAAAGACAATTAGTCGCAGAGAAATCTGTGTGAGACGAATAAAACAAGAAGAGGTGAAAATCATGAAAGAAGGAATCCATCCAGCATATCATCAGGCAACTGTAACATGCAACTGTGGGAACACATTCGTAACAGGTTCTACAAAAGAAGATATCCATGTTGAAATCTGTTCTAAATGCCACCCGTTCTACACAGGACAGCAGAAAGCGACTCAGGCTCGTGGCCGTGTTGATAAGTTTAACAAAAAATACGGAATCGAAAGCAAATAAGATTCAGAAAATTTGGGCTGAGGTCAGGCGATCTCAGCCCGTTTCATATTATTGAGGAGTTTGTATGAAATCATCAAATGTTGGAGGGCAGGCCGTCTTAGAAGGTGTGATGATGAAGCACAAAGACGAGTACGCGGTGACGGTCCGGACGCCGGACGGAACGATCACTGTGGAAAGCGGCAAGTACGAAAGTATTGTGAAATCTCACAAAAAGCTTTTGCACATCCCATTTGTAAGGGGAATCTTTAATTTCATCGATTCCATGGTTCTTGGGATGAAGACATTGACTTATTCGGCAAGCTTTGAAGAAGAGGAAGAAAAAGAGATCACGGAGAAGGAAGCGTTGAAAAGAGAGAAGATGGACAAGATTCTGACCGGTATCATCACGGCTGTGTCATTTGTCCTGGCCATAGGAATCTTCATGGTGCTTCCGTATTTTCTTTCAGATCTTTTAAAAACGGTCATCCCGTCTTACACAGTCCGGATCATTCTGGAAGGTGTCATCCGGATTGTGATTTTTGTAGTATATATCTGGCTTATCTCAAAAATGGAAGATATCAGCCGGCTTTATCAGTACCACGGAGCGGAGCATAAATGTATCAACTGCATCGAGCATGGACTGCCGCTCACAGTGGAAAACGTGAGAAACAGCTCGAAGGAGCATAAGCGCTGCGGGACAAGTTTTCTGATGTTTGTCATGATCGTCGGCATTGTTCTTCTGTTCTTTGTCCAGACGGAATCCCATGTGCTTAGAGTTGTGATTCGGATTGCGCTTCTGCCGGTCATTGCAGGGATTTCCTATGAGATCATCCGTCTGGCAGGAAATTCAGATCATCCTGTTGTAAACATTTTAAGTAAGCCGGGACTCTGGCTTCAGGGACTTACAACAAAAGAACCAGATGACCGTATGATCGAAGTGGGAATCGCATCGGTGGAGGCGGTCTTTGACTGGAGAGCGTACCTGAAAGAAAATTTTGGGAAGAGTTACCCGGAACAGGAAGAAAACAAAGGAATACCGGAAATGCAGGAGGGAACACCGTGACGTTTAGGGAAGCGCTGAACCGGGGAAAGCTGTATCTCATGGAATGTGGGATAGAAGAGTATGAGCTGGATGCGTGGCTTTTATTTGAGCATGTGACCGGGATCAACAAGGCGATGTATTATGTGAAAGACAGAGAAGAACTGCCGGAAGATCAGGAGAGAAAGTACCAGGAAATGCTGCACAGGCGAGGAGAGCATATTCCGCTCCAGCATCTCACGGGTGTACAGGAATTTATGGGGTATTCATTTCGTGTAAACGGCAATGTCCTTATTCCGAGACAGGATACGGAGATACTTGTGGAAGATGCGGACGCTTTCTGCCACGTAATGGAAGGACAGGGGAGAAATATTCGGATTCTGGATTTGTGTACTGGTTCCGGATGCATTCTTCTGAGTCTCATGAAGATGGACAGTCATGGCAGCAGGAGCGGAATCGGATCGGACTTATCGGAAGAAGCGCTCCGGATTGCCAGGGAAAACCAGAAGATTTTGGAGGTTTCAAAAGAGAAGGCGGCGTTCATAAAGAGTGATCTTTTTGAAGAGATAACGGGAAGATTTGACATGATCGTGTCCAATCCTCCGTACATCCGGACAAAAGAGATAGAGAAACTGCAAGAAGAAGTAAGGCTTCACGATCCGTTCCAGGCACTGGACGGAAAAGAGGACGGCCTTTATTTTTACCAAAGGATCACGGAGAGAGCTTCGGATTTCCTGAATGACGAAGGAAGGCTGATTTTTGAGATCGGATATGATCAGGGGGAGGCAGTTTCCGCTATGATGAAGGACGCGGGCTTTGACAGTGTGTATGTAAAAAAGGATCTGGCAGGACTTGACCGTGTAGTAGGCGGCGTGTACAATAGAGCAAGAGAAAATTAGGAGGAATTGACAAATGTTTGATAAACTGGAAGATTTGCTGATTCGTTTTGAAGAAATCATGGGCGAACTTCAGGAGCCGGATGTTGTAAATGATCAGTCCCGTTTCAGACGGCTGATGAAAGAACAGAATGATCTGGCGCCTATCGTGGAAGCGTATAAAGAATACAAAAAATGCAATGAGACGATCGAGGACAGCGTTGCCATGTTGGAAGAAGAATCAGACGAGGAGATGAGAGAACTTCTCAAAGAAGAACTCTCCGACGCGAGAAAGCGTGTGGAGGAGCTGGAACATGAACTTAAGATCCTGCTTCTTCCGAAAGACCCAAATGACGATAAGAACGTTATCGTGGAAATCCGAGCAGGCGCAGGCGGGGATGAAGCAGCTCTTTTTGCTGCTGAGATTTACCGCATGTACATCCATTATGCAGAGAGCCGGCGCTGGAAATGTGAGATGATCTCTCTGAATGAAAATGGGATCGGTGGATTTAAAGAAGTTGTGTTTATGATCTCCGGACAGGGGGCATACTCCAGATTGAAATACGAAAGCGGTGTTCACAGGGTGCAGCGTGTTCCTGAGACGGAAAGCGGCGGCCGGATCCATACCTCCACTATCACGGTTGCGATCATGCCGGAGGCAGAGGAAGTGGATGTACAGATCGACATGAATGACTGTAAGTTTGACGTGTTCCGTGCATCCGGAAACGGTGGCCAGTGTGTCAATACGACAGACTCTGCCGTGCGTCTGACCCACATCCCGACAGGTATCGTAATTTCCTGCCAGGATGAGAAATCACAGCTGAAAAATAAAGATAAAGCGCTGAAAGTTCTCCGCGCAAGACTCTATGAACTGGAGCAGGCAAAGCAGCACGATGCGGAAGCAGAGGCACGAAGAAGCCAGGTTGGAACAGGGGATCGTTCAGAAAAAATCCGGACATACAATTTCCCGCAGGGACGTGTGACAGATCACCGGATCAAGCTGACGCTCCACAGGCTTGACTCTATCATGAACGGAGATCTGGATGAGATCATCGATTCTCTGATTGCGGCAGACCAGGCAGCGAAACTTGCAAATATGCAGGAGAACCAGTAATTCAGTTTGTTTATGAGATAAGAAGGTAATCATTATATGGTAGAATGGAAATTTAGGCGTCCCGTTTTGGAAGACCGAGAGTTGATCGATACGTTTTTCCGAAAATATCCGAGCCGAAGCTGTGACAGGACATTCGCAAATGTTCTGCTCTGGGCAAGGCACTACAATGTAGAATTCTGCTTTACAGGGAAAGTGATCCTGTTCCGCGACAACAGTGATGGATATGGATTTGCCTGGCCGGTAGGGGGAAACGGGGACGTTAAGGAAGTAATTCCTGAGATAGAAGCGTATTGTGAGAGAGAAGGAAAGACATTTCTGCTTTATGGGGTAACGCCGGAACAGTTTGCACTTCTCGAAGAATGGTATCCGGGGAGATACCAGATCTCGTATGAGCGCGACTGGGCGGATTACGTATATGAGTCGGAGAAGCTCTGCACGTTATCGGGAAAGAAACTTCATGGAAAGAGAAACCATATCAACAAATTTAAGGCGATGTTTCAGGACTGGAGTTATGAGAAGCTGACGGATGATAATCTGGAAGAATGTTTTCAGATGGCTCTCGCATGGAGAAATGAAAACGGATGCGAGGATGATGAGGAGAAAAATTCCGAGATGTGCGTTACGCTGAACTCCCTGAGACTTTTCCGGGAACTTTCGCTCACAGGAGGAGCGCTGAGGGTAAACGGAAAGATCGCAGCATTTACAATCGGGGAACCGATCAATGAAGATACATTTGTTGTTCACATTGAAAAAGCGTTTGCCGATGTTCCGGGCGCTTACCCGATGATCAATCAGCAGTTCGTGCAGCACGAATGCACGGGATACCGTTATGTCAACAGAGAGGATGATGTCGGACAGGAGGGGTTAAGGAAGGCAAAATTGTCTTACAAACCGGCATTTCTTGTAGAAAAGGGAATTGTGACGATCAAGCAGGAGGTATCAGAATGATTGCAGAAAAGATGAAAGGAATGGTGGCAAACAGCTCTGCCATCCGTGCTATGTTTGAGGAAGGAAACCGTCTTGCAGGAATATACGGGGCAGAAAATGTCTACGACTTCAGTCTCGGAAATCCGAATATACCGGCTCCGAAATCAGTGAAAGAAGCGATGATCTCTATTTTGAATGAGGAAGATCCGATTACCGTACACGGGTATACGAACAGCAACGCGGGTTACGCGGATGTGAGGAAAGCGGTTGCTGAAAATCTGAACAAACGTTTTCAGACAAATTTTACAGGAAATAATATCATTATGACGGTAGGAGCTGCGGGCGGCCTGAATGTGATCCTGAAGACTCTTCTCAATCCGGGCGACGAAGTCATCGTGTTTGCCCCATATTTTGGAGAGTACAGAAGTTATGTAAGCAATTTTGACGGAGTTCTCGTAGAAATTTCTCCGGATACAGAGACTTTCCAGCCAAAAATGGAAGAATTTGAACAAAAGATCACAGCAAAGACAAAGGCAGTCATCGTCAACAACCCGAATAATCCGACCGGTGTCGTCTATTCGGAGGAGACGATAAAAAGGCTTGCTGCAGTTATGGAACAGAAACAGAAGGAATTCGGCACGGACATTTATCTGATCTCAGATGAACCATACAGGGAACTTGTCTATGGAAATGTAGAAGTTCCATTTCTTACGAAATATTATGACAATACAGTCATCGGATACTCTTTCAGCAAATCCCTTTCTCTTCCGGGAGAACGGATTGGCTATCTTGTCATACCGGACGAGGCAAAAGACAGTGCAGATATCCTTTCTGCGGCAAATGTGGCAAACAGGATCCTTGGATTTGTCAATGCTCCGACTTTGCAGCAGAAGGCGGTAGCAAGATGTCTGGATGAAAAGGCGGATATTGCATTTTATGACAGAAACAGGGAGGCGCTTTACAATGGGCTTTTGGAAGCAGGCTTTTCCTGCATTAAACCGCAAGGAGCCTTTTACCTTTTCGTAAAGGCACCGACAGAAGACGAAAAAGAATTCTGCGGACGGGCCAAAAACTACAACATTCTTATGGTACCGGGAAGTTCGTTTGGATGTCCGGGCTTTGTAAGACTTGCATACTGTGTGTCTCATGAAACGATCCTTCGTTCATTGCCGAAGTTTAAAGAACTGGCAAAAGAGTACGGCCTGTAGGGAGGAGTACAGATGTTAGAAGAAAATATCCGGAAAGTAACACCATATGTGCCGGGGGAACAACCTCAGTGCAAAGTGATCAAACTGAATACAAATGAAAATCCATATCCACCTGCTCCGGGAGTAAAAGAGGCGCTTAGAAATCTGGATACTGACAGACTTCGCCTTTATCCGGACCCGGAGATGAAGACTCTTATATCTGCCCTGGCGGAGTTCTATGGAGTGAAAAAAGAGCAGGTGTTTGCGGGAGTCGGATCCGATGATGTGTTGTCCATGTGTTTTCTCACATTTTTTAATTCCGGGAAACCGATTCTTTTCCCGGACATAACGTACTCGTTTTATAAAGTGTGGGCAGACCTCTACCGAATCCCTTATGAGTGCCAGCCCCTGGATGAGAATCTCAGAATCAGAAAAGAAGATTATGAAAAAGAAAACGGAGGAATCATTTTCCCGAATCCAAACGCACCGACGTCCATCTACGAAGACCTTTCCTTTGTGGAAGATATCCTGAAAAAAAACAGAGATGTCATTGTCATTGTGGACGAAGCATACATTGATTTTGCAGGGCCGTCGGCTGTCCGTCTGATCGATACATACGATAATCTCATCGTGACACAGACATTTTCCAAATCACGATCTATGGCTGGTATGCGAATCGGGTTTGCCATAGGAAATGAAAGACTGATCCGATGGCTGAATGATGTGAAGTACTCTTTCAACTCCTACACGCTGTCATATCCATCCATCGTGTGCGGGACAGAGGCTGTCAAGGACAGAGCGTACTTTGAAGAGACGACGGAGAGGATCATTCGAACACGGACTTGGGTGCAGAAAGAATTAAAAGAGCTTGGATTCATTTTTCCAGAGTCCAGCACAAATTTTATATTTGCAAAGCATCCGGATTACAGCGGAACGGACTTATTTGAAGCATTAAGAAACGAAAATATTTATGTGCGCCACTGGAATGATCCTGCCATCAAAGAATATCTGAGAATTTCAGTCGGAACAGATGAGGAGATGGAAACATTCCTGAACGTGCTGCGTGCAGTAATGAAGAAACGATAAAGGGAGGACCTATCGACATGATAATGAACTTTATCCGGGGATTCTGTATGGCGCTGGCCGACAGTGTACCGGGGGTGTCCGGAGGAACGATCGCGTTCCTTCTTGGATTTTACGACAAATTTATCGATTCTCTGGATCACATCATGGGAAAAGACAAAAAGAAACGAAAGGAAGCGATCCTCTTTCTCTGTAAGATTGCCGGCGGCTGGATTATCGGTATGGCGGGTTCTGTGCTTGTCTTGGCAAGTCTGTTTGAGAAACACATTTATCAGATCAGCTCTATGTTCCTTGGTCTGATTCTGTTTTCCATTCCACTTATCATAAGTGAGGAGAAAAAGACGATCAAAGGGAATTACCGACATCTGTTTTTCCTCGTGATCGGAGTGGCGCTTGTTGTTGTCATTAGTTGTCTCAATCCGGTTGCCGGAGAAGGGATCAGCGTGGATGCAGGCAGTCTGAATATCGGGCTTGGAGCATATGTGTTTATAGCAGGAATGATTGCCATCTGCGCCATGGTACTTCCAGGTATTTCCGGATCTACCATTTTGTTAGTGTTCGGGCTTTACATACCGATCATTACTTCACTGAAAGAAATTCTGCACCTGAATATGGAGTATCTGCCGGTGCTGATCATTTTTGGCTTGGGGGTACTGACAGGCATTGCTCTTGTCATCCGTGCTATAAAGACAAGTCTCAAAAAATATCGTTCCCAGATGATCTATCTCATCATCGGAATGATGATCGGTTCCCTGTATGCCATCAAGGTAGGACCAACGACACTGGAGGCGCCAAGAGACCAATTGACACTTTCGACATTCAGTATTGTTTTCTTTATCATTGGAGCGATCCTTGTTTTGGGGCTTCAGAAACTGCAGATGGTTGGAGAAGAAAAATAAAAAGTTTGCGCAGGCAGCGCAAACTTTTTTGCAAACTTGACAGTACAGTTTTATTTTATTACTTGCCTTTATCCCTGAGGGAGAGAAGACGGGCATATTCGAGGAGATCCAGCTTGGACTTGTCAGATAAGTGTGCATAGAGGGTACGCAGCTGATATTGGACAAGCCGGTCATCGATGGAGTTGTCTGTCTCAAAAGATTCCACAGAAATAGATTGTTTTCCCGAAATCAGATAATCAGTACTGACATTGAAAAAACGGGCGATCATAAACAGTTTTTCATAATCAGGCTGTCGGTTTTTTGTCTCGTACCCAGCGATAGTTGAACGGGATACTTGCAGATATTTTGCAAGTTCATCCTGAGTCACATCGGTATTTTCGCGTAGCATTTTCAGTCGTTCCGGGAACCCCATAGCATCTCCTCCTGTGTATAGTGTGGCTACATTTTATCAGTTGATACATGGATAAAACAGGAAGTGTGCCAAAAAGAAACGAAATGTGTCGAAACGTGACGAAAGATGCGGCTTTGATTCGTGTGTTGACAGGTATGTATAAAATCTTTATAATTTACTTAGAATGATATAAAAAAGAAAGTCTGGAGGAATACAGATGCTGATAGCAAAAAATGATGAAAAAGAAAGAAGCCACATTTTCCGGATTGTGATCTGGACGGCGTCAATAATCATCATTGTGGTAGCTGCCTATTTCCTGATACGCTCATTCGGAGCAAATCCCATCAGAGGGACGTGGAAGTACCAGGATGATAATATTGTGATGGATATCAAAAAAAGCGACAAATTAACGATTACATTTGCAAATCTTCAGGATGTTACGGACTTGGAAGTGACAATGGAATATGACATTGACAAGTCAGACAAAATGATCGTCATCAAGAGTCCTACTGAGACAGAGCTTAGAAAGATCGCGGAAGAGACAGGCGGAAAAGTGGAAGAGACAGTTCTTGATACGGCAGTCGGAAAATTTACAACATCATTTGACTACAGTATCGAAAGCCAGAAGCTTACGCTTACCGATCGGGAATACGGCGATCAGATGGTTTTTGATAAACAGTAGCAACGAAACTCCCCTCTATATAAGTAAATATTATATAGAGGGGTTTTGAATGTGTAAGGAGGAAAGAGCATGCTGCGGGAAATGACAAAGGAAGTGCGTATCGGAAACGTAGTGATCGGAGGAAAGAATCCGGTCGCTATCCAGTCTATGACAAATACAAAAACAGAGGATGTGGATGCCACAGTGAATCAGATTCTTGCTTTAGAGAAAGCAGGATGTGAGATCATCCGCTGTGCAGTGCCGACGATGGAGGCTGCGGAGGCGCTTAGTAAAATCAAAGAAAGGATCCATATTCCGCTTGTGGCGGATATCCATTTTGACTATCGGCTGGCCATTGCCGCCATCGAAAACGGGGCGGACAAGATCCGGATCAATCCGGGAAATATCGGGGATACAGACCGGGTAAGAAAAGTAGTGGAAAAAGCAAAAGAATACGGTATTCCCATCCGTGTGGGGGTAAACAGCGGTTCTCTGGAAAAAGGTCTCATAGAAAAATACGGTGGAGTGACAGCGGAAGGGATCGTCGAAAGCGCCCTTGATAAAGTTCATCTCATTGAATCGATGGGATATGACAATCTTGTTGTCAGCATCAAATCATCGGATGTCCTGATGTGTGTGAAGGCCCATGAGCTTATCGCAAAAGAGTGTCCGTATCCGCTGCACGTGGGGATCACGGAATCCGGCACAGTCCTCTCCGGCAACATCAAATCTTCCGTGGGACTTGGGATCATCCTGTACCAGGGCATCGGGAATACGATCCGTGTCTCTCTGACAGGGGATCCGCTGGAGGAGATTAAGTCTGCAAAACTGATCCTCCGGACACTTGGACTCCGAAAAGGAGGAATCGAGGTCGTATCCTGTCCGACATGTGGACGGACAAAAATCGATCTGATCCGCCTTGCAAATCAGGTGGAAGATATGGTGCAGGATATTCCTCTTGACGACATCAAAGTGGCAGTCATGGGATGCGTTGTCAACGGACCGGGAGAAGCGAAAGAGGCGGATATCGGTATTGCCGGAGGGATTGGGGAAGGTCTTCTCATCAAAAAAGGACAAATCGTGAAGAAAGTCAAAGAAGAAGAACTTCTGAATACGCTGCGGCAGGAATTGCTAAACTGGAAACAAGAGTAAAGGCGGAGCAGGAATGGGAAAAGATTTTTTTGAAGTTTTTCCGACTTTAAAGCTGGATGATGAGATGAAGTTTCTTCTCCAGGGAGTTTTGGTCACGAAAGTGGCGACAAATTCAAACCGGGATTTTATAAAAGTACATATTTTCAGTACACATCTCCTTCAGAAAAGAGTTATCTACAAACTGGAACAGATGATAAAAGATCAGTTGTTCGGACGAACGATGATACAGGTGGAGATTATCGAAGAGTACAGGCTTTCAGAGCAGTACACACCGGAAAACCTTATGCAGGAGTATCATGACAGCATCCTGTTGGAATTATCCCGAAGAAGCACGGTGGAAAAAAATATGTTTGAAAATGCTTCCTGTGATTTCGTGGGCAATACGCTGTGTCTGAAACTTCAGGATTCCATCGTGGCAGAAGGGAAAAAAGATGCGATTGCAGGGCTTTTGGATGAAGTGTTTAACGATCGTTTTCACGTCCCTGTCTCCATCCAGGTATCCTACCTTCCAAAGAAGAAAAAAAGTGCGCTGAAATACAATGAACTTCAGCTTCAGGCAGAAGTAGACCAGATCGTGGCGAGAAATGAGGAACTCCGAAAAGAAAAAATGAAGAAAGAAGAGACTGGAGACACCGGCAAAGCTGAAAACGAACCGAAAAAAGAGGAAGCTCCTAAAAGGCGGGAGAAACGCTTTGATAAAGGACAGAAGAAACCGTTTTTCCGTCACGATTTCCGCAAATCGGATGATCCGAATATGATTTACGGAAGGGATTTTGACGATGCGCCGATAGAGCTCAGCCAGGTCGTATCGGAGATGGGAGAGATCACGATCCGGGGGAAAGTCATCAGTTTTGAGGCAAAGGAAATCCGGAATGAAAAGACGATCCTTATGTTTGCAGTGACTGACTTTACCGACACGATCATGGTCAAGATGTTCACAAGAAACGAACAGCTCCCGGATCTCCTCGGGGAGATTAAAAAAGGTGCCTTTCTGAAGATAAAAGGGATTACGACCATCGACAAATTCGACGGAGAGCTGACGATCGGTTCTGTTACCGGTATCCGCAAAACAGGGGATTTTACGACAAAGAGACAAGATATCAGCCCGGAAAAAAGGGTAGAGCTTCACTGTCACACGAAGATGAGTGATATGGATGGTGTTTCTGAGGTAAAAGATATTGTGAAAAGGGCACATGACTGGGGCCACAAGGCGATTGCGATCACAGATCACGGAGTGGTCCAGGCATTCCCGGATGCCAACCATTATATCGAAACACTGGATAAGGATGATCCATTTAAGATCATCTATGGAGTAGAGGCGTATTTGGTGGACGATCTCACGGAGATTGCTCAGGGAGCCGGAAATCAGACGCTTTTTGACACATATGTCGTATTTGACCTGGAGACAACAGGATTCAGTCCTATCCAGGATAAGATTATCGAGATCGGGGCCGTAAAAGTAGAAAACGGTCAAATCACGGAAAAGTTCAGCACATTTGTCAATCCAAAGATCCCGATCCCGTTTGAGATCACAAAACTTACGGGTATTACAGATGAAATGGTAGTGGACGCAAAACCTATAGAGGAAGTGCTGCCAGAATTTCTCGGGTTTATCAAAGATGCGGTTTTAGTGGCTCACAATGCAGGATTCGACGTAAGTTTCATTGAACAAAACTGCAGGTATCAGAATATCAAGCCAGATTTCGCATCTGTCGATACGGTGGCGCTGGCCAGAGTTCTGCTTCCGACTTTATCAAAATACAAACTGAATGTTGTGGCAAAAGCACTCAATATTTCTCTGGAAAATCATCACAGGGCAGTGGATGACGCCGGAGCCACAGCGGAAATTTTCGTGAAATTTGTGGACATGTTAAAGGAGCGGGGAATCACAACTCTGAAAGGGATCAATCAGTTTGGGTCCATGAATCCAGACGCGATTCGGAAACTGCCGTCCCATCATGCGGTAATACTGGCAAAAAATGAGACCGGAAGGGTCAATCTGTACCGACTTGTATCCATGTCTCATCTGACATACTTTTTCAGGATGCCGAGAATTCCCAAAAGTGAATTCAACAAGTACAGAGATGGCCTGATTATTGGAAGTGCCTGTGAAGCCGGGGAACTGTTTCAGGCGGTTTTGAACGGCAAGTCGGAGGAAAAGATCGCCAAACTGGTAGAATTTTATGATTATCTTGAAATTCAGCCAATCGGCAACAACCGGTTTATGATCGCCAGCGACCGAATTTCCAATGTGAAGAATGAAGAGGACTTAAGAGATCTGAATCGCAAGATCGTCCGTCTGGGAGAACGGTTTCAGAAGCCGGTCGTCGCCACGTGCGATGTTCATTTTCTGGATCCGGAGGATGAAGTCTACCGGAGGATCATCATGGCTGGAAAAGGATTCGGCGATGCGGATGAGCAGGCGCCGCTCTATCTTCACACGACAGAAGAGATGCTGGAGGAATTTTCGTACCTGGGCACGCAGAAAGCCCACGAAGTAGTCATTGAAAACCCAAATAAGATTGCGGATATGATAGAGAAGATCTCCCCGGTCCGTCCGGACAAGTGCCCGCCTGTCATCGAGAATTCTGATCAGGAGTTGAGGGATATCTGTTACAAAAAAGCTCACGAAATGTACGGAGATCCCCTTCCCGATGTGGTAACGGAACGGCTTGAAAGGGAGCTTCATTCTATCATCTCCAACGGGTTTGCCGTGATGTACATTATTGCTCAGAAACTGGTGTGGAAATCCAACGCGGACGGTTACCTCGTCGGATCCAGAGGGTCTGTAGGATCTTCTTTTGTGGCCACTATGGCCGGAATTACGGAAGTCAATCCACTAAGTCCGCATTACTATTGTCCGAACTGTCATTACAGTGACTTTGACTCGGAAGAAGTAAAGAAATTTGCCGGAGGATGCGGATGGGATATGAAAGATAAAGAATGTCCGGTCTGCGGTGCACCGCTGATCAAAGATGGATTTGATATTCCGTTTGAGACTTTTCTTGGATTCAAGGGGAATAAGGAGCCGGACATTGACCTCAATTTCTCCGGAGACTATCAGAGCCAGGCACACAAATATACGGAAGTCATTTTCGGGAAAGGGCAGACCTTCCGTGCCGGGACAATCGGCACTTTGGCCGATAAGACCGCATTCGGGTTCGTGAAGAATTACTATGAAGAGAGAGGCAGCAGGAAGCGTAACTGTGAGATAGACAGAATCGTGCAGGGATGTACTGGAATACGAAGAAGTACAGGACAGCATCCAGGGGGGATCATCGTTCTTCCGCACGGAGAAGATATCAACTCTTTTACCCCGGTGCAGCATCCGGCAAACGATATGAATACGGACATCATTACAACCCATTTTGATTACCATTCCATCGACCATAACCTTCTGAAACTGGATATCCTCGGACACGATGATCCGACGATGATCAAGACGCTGGAGGAATTTATCAATTCAGATGCCATGGAAAATGAATATGATGGGGTAAACCGTATTTTTGATGCCCGCGATATTCCGTTGGATGACCCTCAGGTTATGTCGCTGTTTGCAAACACGAAGGCTCTTGGGATCACGCCGGAAGATATCGGTGGATGCCCGGTAGGCTGTCTTGGAATCCCGGAGTTCGGGACGGATTTTGTTATCCAGATGGTAGTAGATACAAAGCCAAAGACACTTTCCGATCTGATCCGTATTTCAGGACTCTCCCACGGGACGGACGTATGGCTGAACAATGCGCAGACATTGATCCAGGAAGGAAAGGCGACCATCTCCACGGCAATCTGTACACGTGATGATATCATGACCTACCTTATCAACAAGGGCATGGACAGTGAGCTTTCCTTTACGATCATGGAGAAAGTCCGAAAAGGAAAAGGGCTGACGCCGGATTTTGAAAAGGCTATGACAGAAGCGGGAGTGCCGGACTGGTATATATGGTCCTGCAAAAAGATCAAGTATATGTTCCCGAAAGCTCACGCGGCTGCATACGTCATGATGGCCTATCGGATCGCCTACTGTAAGGTCAACTATCCGCTGGCCTATTATGCGGCCTATTTTGGTATTCGCGCTGATGCGTTTTCCTACGAGATCATGTGCCAGGGAAAAGACAAACTGAATTATTATATCGAGGACTATAAACACAGGCAGGACAGCCTGAGCAAAAAAGAGCAGGATACGATGAAAGATATGAAAATTGTTCAGGAAATGTACGCCCGGGGGCTGGAATTTATGCCCATCGATATCTACGAGGCAAAGGCTACGCGGTTTCGGATCATAGACGGAAAGCTGATGCCTCCGCTGTCCAGTATCGAAGGAATGGGAGACAAGGCCGCGGAAGCGGTGGAGCTCGCTTCAAAAGATGGAAAGTATCTGTCCAAAGATGATTTCCGTCAAAGGACAAAAGCCAGCAAAACAGTCATCGACAAAATGGACGAATTGGGACTTTTAGGTGATTTGCCTGAGTCAAACCAGCTTTCTTTGTTTGATTTTGCCAATTAGTGCTTTAAACAGCTAAAGAGATGTGGTATAATACAGAGGATAAACTTTTCCGAAAGTTTATCCTCTTTTTTCATATTTTAATATAGAAAATTTTATTAGGAGGAAGAAAAATGATTTGGGCAAAGGAGGAAACTCTGCCGCGGAAAGAGCTGGAGATGATACAGCTGGAAAAGCTGAAAAAGACAGTGGCTTACATCTATGAACGGGTAGCTCCATATCGCGGGAAAATGGACAGGGCAGGGGTAAAGCCGGAAGACATACAGACACTCTCCGATCTGAGACGGCTGCCGTTTACATATAAGAAAGATTTCAGAGATAACTATCCGATGGGATTGTTTGCGGTAGACAAAAAAGAGCTCGTGCGGTTTCACGCAAGTTCCGGGACTACCGGAAAGCCGACAGTTGTGGGATACACAAAAAATGACCTGGAAATGTGGCTTGGAAATGTGGCAAGGATAGCATGTATGGGAGGCGCATCTGCGCAGGATATCGTACAGCTGTCGTTTGGATACGGAACCTTTACCGGGGCACTGGGACTGCACGGAGGTCTTGAAAAAATCGGGGCGGCCGTGATACCGATGTCATCTGGAAATACAAAAAAGCAGATCATGTTTCTGAAAGATATGGGAGTGACCCTCCTCGTGGCTACTCCATCCTACGCCCTTCATCTTGGGGAGGAGATAAGAAAAAGCGGACTCGATCCGGAGACGGATCTTTCCGTGCGGATCGGACTCTTTGGAGGCGAAGGCATGACGGAAGCCATGCGGGAGGAGATGCATCGTATCTGGGGAAAGGATTTTTTGTGTACCCAGAATTATGGACTGAGCGAATTGTGCGGACCAGGGGTGGCAGGCGAATGTCAAGAACTGTGCGGAATGCATATAAATGAAGACTGGTTCATACCGGAGATCATCGATCCCAAGACGGAAGAAGTCCTTCCGCCGGGAGAGAGAGGCGAGCTTGTTGTTACCTGTCTTGGAAAAGAAGCGCTCCCTCTTGTGCGCTATCGGACCGGGGATATGACAAGACTTTTTTATGAGCCATGCAAATGCGGCAGGACAACGGTGCGGATGGAAAATCTTTCTGGAAGAGCAGACGACATGCTCGTCATCCGGGGAGTGAATGTATTCCCGACACAGATTGAAGAAGTACTTTTGAGCATCGAGGAGATCGGACCGCATTATGAGATTCTCGTAGAAAGAAAAAATCGCCTGGATGTCATGACAATTACAGTGGAACTTATCGATGACAGGCTTTTGGACAGCTATTCCAAGTTAAGTGAGCTGGAACAGCGGATCAAAGCGGGACTGAAATCCCAGCTTGGTCTGGCGACGCAGATCAGACTTGTGGCGCCGTATTCCCTGCAGCGGTTTGAGGGAAAGGCAAAGAGGATCAAGGATTTACGAAAGGATGGATTATAAAATGGCAGATGATAAGAAAGTGATCATGCTTGGCAATGAAGCCATTGCGAGAGGAGCATGGGAAGCCGGCGTCAAAGTTTCTTCAGCCTACCCGGGAACACCAAGCACAGAAATCAGCGAAAATCTTGTAAAATACAAAGAAGACCTGTATGCAGAGTGGGCTCCGAATGAGAAGGTGGCTGCGGAAGTGGCTATCGGGGCAAGTATATCCGGAGTGCGCGCTATGGCGTGCATGAAACATGTGGGACTCAATGTGGCGTCTGATCCGCTCTATACAGTGTCTTATATGGGAGTAAACGGGGGCCTTGTGTTTATGGTTGCGGACGATCCGGGACTTTACAGTTCTCAAAATGAGCAGGATACCAGGATGATCGCCAGAGCTGCCGGCGTGCCGGTGCTGGAACCGTCAGACAGCGCGGAGGCAAAAGAGTTTGTGAAAAAAGCATTTGAGATCAGCGAGACCTATGATCGTCCTGTCATATTCCGGATCACAACAAGGCTTGCACATTCACAGGGGCTTGTGGAACTTGGCGAGAGGGAAGCGCTGGAAGACAGACCGTACGAAAAAAATATCCGGAAGAATGTTATGATGCCGGGAAATGCAAAGTTCCGTCATGTAGAGATAGAAAAGCGCAATAACGAGCTCAAAGAGGCAGCGGATACGATGGATATCAACCGTGTGGAGATGAATGATACAAAAATTGGCGTCATTACGAGTGGAATCCCGTATCAGTATGTAAAAGAAGCGATACCGGAAGCGTCAGTTTTAAAACTTGGCATGGTCAATCCTCTTCCAAGAAAAATGATCGAAGAGTTTGCAGGAAAGGTAGAGACACTCTATATCGTGGAAGAACTGGATCCGGTCATCGAAGAACAGGTAAAGTCCTGGGGTATCAAGGCAACAGGAAAAGAGATCTTTACGATTCAGGGAGAATACAGTGCAAATATGATCCGCCAGGCTATTCTGAAAGAAGACCTGAAGATCAGAAAGGCCGAGGATGTTCCGCAGAGACCACCGATCCTTTGCCCAGGCTGTCCTCACAGGAGTGTGTTCTATGTACTGAACAAACTGAAAATGCATGCGGCGGGGGATATTGGATGCTATACATTAGGAGCTGTGGCGCCTCTGAGCGTTGTAGATACGACGATCTGTATGGGTGCAAGCATTTCCAGCCTCCATGGGATGGAGAAAGCAAAAGGAAAAGACTATATTAAGAATTGGGTTGCCGTGATCGGAGATTCCACTTTTCTCCATACCGGTGTCAATTCTCTGATGAACATGGTTTATAATCAAGCAACCGGGACAGTGCTCATTCTCGATAATTCCACGACAGGTATGACAGGACACCAGGATCATGCGGCTACCGGAAAGACATTGCAGGGCGACCCGACATATGCTATCGATATCCCGGGGCTTTGCCGTTCCATAGGTGTTCCGAATGTGTGCGTAGTAAATGCCTTTGATATAGAAACACTGGAAAAAACGATAAAGGAAGAAGTGGCCAAGGAAGAAGTGTCCGTCATTATCACGAGGACGCCTTGCGTACTGCTGGATAAATCAAGAAAGCCGGTTTACGCGGCAGATCCGGAGAAATGTAAAAAATGCGGCATGTGTATGAAACCGGGATGCCCTGCTATGACACGGAATGCGGACGGGACAATCCACATCGACGATACGATGTGTACCGGATGCGGATTGTGTGAGACACTTTGCAAATTCGATGCGATTAAACTGGTAAAGGCAGGTGAAAGATAATGGCAGTAAAAAATATAATGATCGTAGGCGTAGGCGGACAGGGAACACTTCTCACAAGCCGTATTCTGGGCGGACTTGCCATTGAAGGCGGGTACGATGTCAAACTTTCCGAAGTGCACGGGATGGCTCAAAGGGGAGGAAGCGTCGTCACGTTTGTGAGGTACGGGGAAAAGGTGGCAGAACCTATTGTGGAAGAAGGGCAGGCAGATGTCATCATCGCCTTTGAGCGTTTGGAAGCTCTTCGGTATTCCCATTTTCTGAAAGAAGGAGGAGCGCTGATTTTAAATGACTGGAGGATCGACCCGATGCCTGTCGTTATCGGGGCGGCTGAGTATCCGGAAAATATCGTGGAGACGCTTTTGGCTGGCCACAAAGTATATACGGTCAATGCTACAGAAGAAGCGAGAAAACTCGGAAATCCAAAAGTGTTTAACATGATCGTGCTTGGTATCGCTTCCCAGCATATGGACTTCACAAAAGAGCAGTGGTACAAAGTCATCGAACGCACGGTTCCTCCGAAAACAATAGAGATAAATAAAAAAGCATTTGAAGTAGGAGCCGCATTATAGGAGGGGTTTGGAATGAAACAGATATCAGTTTTTGTGGAAAACCGTCCGGGAAGCCTCATGGAAGTGACATCCAGACTTACGGAAGCAGAAGTCAATATTCGCGCTGTGGCATCATTTGACACACCGGAATTTGGGATACTGAGGATGGTCGTGGATGACCCTCAGAAAGCAAAGCAGGAATTGACAAGACTTGGTTTTGTCGTTCGGATCTACGAAGTGATGGGAGTAGAGCTGCAGGATGAGAAGGGCAATCTGAATCATATGCTGTCCATTCTTGCGGACGGGCAGATCAATGTCAACTACATCTATTCATTTGTGATCCGGGAACAGAAGGCTCCGGTTATGGTATTTTCCACAGATGACATGGAAAAAGCAAAGGAAATCTTAACCAAGGCTGGAGTCAAGATTGTGACAGATGAAGAGTTATAAAGCAAAAAGGAGGACAGAGTAAAGAAAATGATAACAGACGACAGATGGACAGAGCGGATACGGGATCCGAAAGCAGAATGTATGAGCAGAGATGAGAGAGCCGCTCTTCAAGGAGAAAAATTGAGAGATCTTGTGAAGAGAGTGTACGGAGTTGTACCTTTCTATACAGAAAAAATGAAAGCGCTTGGCCTGGAACCGGGGGATATCAAAGGGATTGAAGATATCGGTAAACTTCCGTTTACTACGAAAGAGGATTTAAGAGAGAATTACCCGTTTGGTTTTCTGGCAGTACCAAATGAAAAGATCGCCAGAGTACAAGGTACATCCGGGACAACAGGAAAACTCACTGTTATGGCTTATACACAGAAGGATGTGGATGTGTGGGGAGAATGCGTGGCAAGGTGTCTTACGATGGCGGGACTCACTGCTGAGGACAGGATCCATGTGTGCTATGGTTATGGTCTCTTTACAGGCGGTATGGGACTGGACTTCGGAGCTCAGAAGCTGGGGGCTATGGCTATCCCGATGTCTGCCGGAAATACGAAGAGACAGCTTATGTGCATGGAAGATTTCGGCGCTACCGCATTCGCATGTACGCCGTCCTACGCAATGCATCTGGCAGAGGCCATGGCAGAAGCTGGCGTGGTGGATCATATGAAAATTAAAGCTGGTGTTTGTGGAGCAGAGCCATGGACTGTGGAGATGAGAAAAAAGATCGAAGAGATTATGAAGATCAACTGTTTTGATATTTACGGACTGTGTGAGATCACAGGTCCTGGAGTCGCTATGGACTGTATCCACCACGAAGGACTGCATGTTCACGCGGATCATTTCTATCCGGAAGTTTTGGATGTATCGACGCATGAGCCGGTGGGCGAAGGAGAGACAGGAGAGCTTGTATTTACAACTCTGTCAAAAGAAGCGGTTCCGCTGATTCGATACCGCACGAAAGACCTGACAAGCATCAATTACGAGACATGCAAATGCGGCAGGACGACACCGAGGATCTCCAAGTTCAAAGGACGCACGGACGACATGAAAGTCATCCGCGGTGTCAATGTCTTCCCGACTCAGGTAGAGACTGCGCTCCTTGGCATCGGCGAAGTGATCCCGCATTATCTCCTGATCATCGACCGGGAAAATAACATGGATGTACTTACCGTGATGGTGGAAGTGGATGAGAAGTTCTTCTCCGATGAAATCCGAAAACTGGACGCACTGCGGAACAAGATCGGTTCCGTGTTAAGAGAAGCGCTTGGTCTTTCTGTCCGTGTAAAACTTGTGGAGCCAAAGACTATTGAGAGAAGCGAAGGAAAAGCAAAACGTGTCATCGACAACAGAAATCTTGTGTAAGGGAGGAAATGTTATGAGTACGATTCAGCAGTTGTCTGTATTTTTGGAAAACAGGGAAGGAAGGCTGGATGAAGTCTTAACTACCCTTGGAAACAATGATGTGAACATCGTGGCATTAAGTCTGGCGGACACGACGGAATACGGAATGCTTCGGATGATCGTTTCAGATCCGCAGAAAGGAAAAGAAGTGTTAAGAGCTGTCGGAATCACTTCCATGCTCACACCGGTTGTTGCCCTGAGGGTGCCGCATGCTACTGGATCATTGAGCAAGGCGATGCACTGCCTTGTAGTGGACGGCGGAATCAACGTCGAGTATATGTACGCTTTTGCAAACGGGAAAGATGCTTCTGCTGTGCTGAAGACAGATGAGCCCGAACGGGCGGCAGAAATTCTTGTATCCAGCGGTTTCGGCGTATGGGAGGCAGATGAAGCTTACAAGGCAAATTGTTAAAAGAATAATAAGAGAAGAGAGAAGGTCAGAAATATCCTTCGAGTGAAACAAAAAACTGCGCCGGAAATCCAGCGCAGTTTTTTCATTCTATGACTTTTTAGATATTTAAATTTGCTTGAGGACTAATTTATATAAATAAAAGGTACATACAATCGATTTTTATAATTCTTATAATTTTGTTACATTTACAGCCTGCGGTCCCTTGGTGCCTTCGGTTATTTCAAACTCAACAGCCTGACCTTCTTCCAAGGTCTTATATCCTTCCATATTCAGTCCGGAATAGTGTACGAATACGTCGTTTCCGGATTCGTCACAGATAAATCCATAGCCTTTCTGGTTATTAAACCATTTTACAGTACCTTTGTTCATCTTGCTACCTCCATAAATCATATAAAACAATAAGTGAAATCCATCGATTTGTCGATGTTGCTCAAGCATAGCATGTTTAAAGATAAAAGTCAACGATTTAGCTAACTTGAAATTTTAAATTCCAGTGCAGAGTTAAATTCCACCACACTTTGT
>NZ_JBKSWG010000008.1:0-105234 GCF_047234585.1 Sellimonas sp.
TTTTCCAGATATAGCGACAGCTATGTCTATTTCAGCATGTCTATTTTTCACTTTTCAGATAATATTTACTTTTCATAGTTCAACGCCAGCGTCTGCTGGCTGTGATCACTCAGGATTCCGAGAGATCATCTTGAGAGTTTAAAGATGGTTCCTGTTTTGATTGAAGTATAACACTGCAGCATGATGTTGTCTACAAAGGATACAAGGAAAGAATATAATCGATGTGAGGGGGCTGGATGACAGATGGGGGTAGGAGTAGTATAATAGATATGTAGACGATGAATTTGTGGTTTGATAATGTGATTTTATACGATAAGGATACTTTTATCAGCCGGAGTATGTCCGCTTCCTATTCGTTGAAAGAGGGGGATATACATTATTCAGCATATCGGGAAGAGCTGGAGCAACTGTTTGAGCGCAATGCAAAAGGCAAGATTGCAGAGATGGCAAATAAGACGGTAGTATATTGGGGAACGCTGAAGTTCTCTTAAGGATAAGAAAAAGGAGGGGTACTTTATGATTTACAGAGATTTTAAGGACTTGAAACTTTCCGGGCTTGGACTGGGTATGATGCGGCTTCCGGTCGTGGATGGAGATGATTCGAAGATAGACGAGTCTGCGGCGCAGGAGATGGTCGATTATGCCTACCATCATGGAATCAATTATTTTGACACTGCCTGGGGCTACCATTCCGGGAATTCGGAGATTGCGGCTGGAAAATTTCTGGCAAAATATCCAAGAGAAAGTTATTACCTGGCCACAAAATTTCCAGGATATGATTTGGCCAACATGGGGAAAGTAGAGGAGATTTTTGAGAAACAGCTCGAGAAATGTCAGACATCGTATTTTGACTTTTATCTTTTCCACAATGTATATGAGGGAAATATAGATGGGTATCTTGATCCGAAAAATGGTATTTTGGAATATCTGTTAAAGCAGAAAGAAAATGGAAGGATTCGACATCTGGGATTTTCGGCGCACGGGTCAATGGACACTATCCGCCGTTTTCTGAATGCTTATGGGGAACATATGGAGTTCTGTCAGCTTCAGGTCAATTATATGGACTGGCATTTTCAGGATGCAGCTCAGAAAGTGGAGATGATCCACAAAGCCGGACTGCCAGTCTGGGTTATGGAGCCTCTTCGAGGGGGAAAGCTTGCGAAAGCGTCAAAAGAAATGACAGAAGAGCTCCAGCGTATGCGCCCGGAAGAAAGTATTCCGGGATGGGCATTCCGATTTCTTCAGTCGCTTCCGGAAGTGACGATGGTACTTTCCGGTATGTCAGATATGGAACAGCTCAAAGAGAATATTGCGGTCTGGAGCGAAGACCAGCCGTTAAATCGAGAGGAAAAGGAGAAACTGATATGTCTTGCAGATGAGGAGACGAAGAGAGGAGGGATCCCGTGTACGGCGTGTCATTACTGTACGAGTCATTGCCCGCAGGAACTTCCGATTCCGGAATTGATCGCTCTGTACAATGAACATAAAATTACGGGAGGGGGCTTTATTGCACCGATGGCTGTGGGAAGTATGCCGGAAGGAAAACGCCCGTCCAACTGTGTCGGGTGCAAAAGCTGTGAGGCGGTATGTCCGCAGCAGATCCCGATTTCAGATATTATGAAGGAATTTTCCTCTATGATCGGGATGTAAGCCGTATGAAGAAGAGATTGCTTATCAGCGCATGCCTGATCGGGATAAACTGTAAATACGACGGAGGAAACAACTATATTTCTGAAGTAGAACGGCTGAAAGAGAAATATGAACTGATTCCAGTGTGTGCCGAAATATTTGGAGGCCTTCCTACCCCAAGAATTCCTTCTGAGCAGAGAAGCGGGAAAGTATGGAACAGGGAAGGGGAAGAGGTAACGGAAAAGTTCCTGAGAGGCGCCGAAGAAGTAGGAAGGACGGCCCGTTTTTTTGAATGCGGGGTAGCGCTTTTAAAGGAAAGGAGTCCGTCGTGCGGATATGGGGAAATCTACGATGGCACATTTTCCGGACATCTTACCAGAGGGAACGGAATCGCCGCGGCAAAGCTTAGCGATATGGGACTCCAAATCTATGGGGAGTCGGAAATAAGAAAGTTGTTATAAATCTTTAAGAATTCGGTCATATAATCAACATAATCGCCTGATATACTGAATCAGCATAAAGAGGGAAAGAAAAGCATAACCTGTAAACTGACGGAGTATTGATAAGGAGGAATTATTTTGATTATTGGGTTTTTGACAATAGGAAAAGATAGCCGTTCTTGTATATTATCAGCTCTGAATGGAAAAGATCAAAGTGTGATTATGCCGGGACAGTATCTGTATGTCAACGTTTCAAATGGATGGATCCCGGTAGAGCTGAAATATTCTGATAGAATTGGAAGATACTATTTTTCTCATTTGCCGGAATTGCCGGTAAATGGAAGGATGGCCATGGTAAAATCATAAAAATCAATAAGTTTTCTTGTATGGAATCATAAAGTCATGGTACAATAAATAGCAGATACTAGAATGATCATGCTGGTTTTCGTGCAGGAAGCTTTTGCAGAAGCGAGATGAAATGAGCAGCCGGCTTACAAAAAGCCGGCTGTTTTTCAGTTTAGGGCTTTTACTGCGCAGGAAGGTCGGAAAAAGTGGAAGAGAAAAAAAAGAAGAAAATCTTATCTCCGGACGATATCCAGAAAGAGGAACAACATCTTCTGGAAAGTATGGAGGATGAGGACAGTGCAGATACGGATCTGGATGATTTGCAGGGCGCTTCTTCTGTAGTATATGGGGAGGGAACCGGAGACTCGATTCGGATGTATCTGAATGAAATCAATCGGATTGCGCTTTTAAGCCCAGAAGAAGAGCAGGAGTTGGCAAAGAAAGTAGCCCAGGGGGACAGAGAGGCGAAAAAGAAAATGGAGGAAGCGAATCTCCGGCTTGTTGTTTCCATCGCAAAAAAATATGTCGGACATGGTCTGCAGATGATGGATTTGATACAGGAGGGAAATATCGGACTGATGCGGGCAGTGGAGAAATTTGATTATCAGAAGGGATACCGTTTTTCTACATATGCTTCCTGGTGGATCAAGCAGTCCATGATCCGTGCCATCGCAGATCAGTCCAGGACGATCCGAGTGCCGGTCCATATGTCGGAAAATATCACAAAGGTACGCAGAGCATCCAAAGAACTGATGAGTGAACTTGGAAGGGAAGCGACGCCGGAAGAAATTGCAAAAAGGCTTGGGGACAAATCGGTGGAGGAAGTAAGAGATATCCTTGCATATTCCAGAACACCAGTCTCTTTGGAGACACCGGTAGGCGAGGAAGAGGACAGCAGTCTGGAGAATTTCATTGAGGACAGCAATGCTCAGCAGCCAGAAAATGCGGCTATCCTCACGATCATGGGAGAGGAGATCAATGAATTGCTGAAAATCCTGCCGGAGAGAGAGCAGGAAGTCATACGGATGAGGTTCGGAATGAACGGGGATCGTGTGTACACGCTGGAAGAAGTCGGACAGAAGATGCATTTGACCCGGGAGAGGATCCGGCAGATTGAGAGCAAGGCGCTCCGCAGATTGAGACAGAGAATGAAAGAGAAAGGACAAAATCAGTATTTTGAATAATTCAGGTGGCTTGAAATGAAGAATGACTTGTTTACGATTGGCAACTTAACGGTACACGGATATGGGCTCATGATTGGTATCGGGTTCATATCCGCCTATTTATTGACAGAATACAGAGCGCGGAAAAAGAGGATGAACAGTGACATTGTTTTTTCATTGTTTTTGTCGTCCGTGATTTTCGGGCTGCTGGGTGCAAAAGTATTTTACTGGATAACGATTCTGGATGAGATCATCAAGGATCCTCATGTCATTATCGATACGGCAGATGGGTTTGTCGTATACGGGGGAATCATAGGAGGAATCCTTGCAGGCGCAGTGGTGTGCAGGATAAAGAAAGAAAATTTCTGGAAGTATTTTGATCTGATTGCGCCGTCTATCGCGCTGGCACAGGGATTTGGGCGTATTGGATGCCTTTTGGCAGGATGCTGTTACGGACTGGAAACTTCAAGTCCTATTTCCATCACTTTTCAGAACTCGGATTTTGCACCTAATGGGGTGGCATTGATCCCGACGCAGATTTATTCCAGTATTCTGGACTTTCTGAACTTTATCGTGCTTTGCATCATCGCAAGATATGCGAAGAGGGATCGGATCGTGGCCGGATGTTATCTGATATTCTACAGTGTCGGACGGTTTATCCTGGAATTTTTCCGGGGGGATCTTATCCGTGGAAGTGTCGGCCCTCTTTCCACATCCCAGTTTATTTCGATCTTTGTTTTTGTGATCGGTGTGCTGATGATCGTGATCCGTAAGCGCAAAAAAGTAGTGGAATACAAGTAGACGGAAGGAGAAAGAAAGATGGATCTGGAAAAAGTTTTTACAGTTCAGGGAATTCTTTTAATTCTTACAGGAGTATTTCTTCTGGTCATGGGGATTAAAGTCGTGATCAGACAGACGAAGATCCGAAAGCAGGATTTGATAAAAGAAGGCACAGTGCTTCACAGCAGACATGTAGAGCAGAGAGATAAAGAAGGATTTCTGACGGAGAACTACTATGAGCTTAGAGCAGAGTACCATGATAAGGGACACCGGATGGAAAAGACGGTGTACAGCGTGGAAGAATATCTGGAAGGGGATACGATCCGGCTTGTAAAAGCGCCGGATAATGGAAAAGACGTATTCATTTATAAAGAAGACAAAGCCAATGGAATCGGGGCATGGGTGTGGATTGCTGCGGGGATCGCCGTTATACTGATTCCATTTATCAGGGAAGCACTTGGCACTGGGGCTGTGTCCATGGTCGAAGCAGTGTTTCTTCTGGCGATCGGTATCAGTCTCATTGCGGTTCAGGTAAAAGAAGAGAAAAAATCACTGAACCGGATCAGTGCACGCATTGTGGAAGTGCTGAAATGGAAAGAAGGATCAAAGACAAGAGGCGGAAAACCGGTCTATACATACTATCCGATTTATGAATATAAGCGGGATGATGTGACGAGAAGATGGAGAGGAATGAACGGATCCGAGCAGCCGTCACAGTATAAGACAGGGACAAGAGGGACATTATACTGGAGGCAGGACGATGCCAGACTGATGGAAAAAGAGCCAGGCAGGATGCTTCGGTATGTTGGGATCGTTCTTGTGGCGGCAGCAGTCATCTGCGTTTACGGAGCAGTTGTATTAGCTTTCTGAAAGTCCGAAGGTTTTGTAGAGTTATGATATTCGATTTGCAGTGTTAAAATCAGAAAAGATATAAGAAAACTGAGAAGGCGGAAACGGGCCGGATCTTAGAGATTCGTCCCGTTTCCGCCTATTTGCTCATATGCCGCTTTTCCTCCAGATATCTCCTTGCCTCTTTCAGCTGCTCCTCATCGATACAAATTTTTCCCTTTGCGATCCCGATCAGATCCTCTGTTTTTAGTTTCTGGATCGTCCGGTTCAGTGTCTTTACAGAAATGCCAATCTCTTCGTAGAGCTGCTGCCTGGTTTTGGGAATAACGCCGCAAGAGCGCCTGGCAGAATCCAGATATTTTACACAATAGTCGAGAAGGAGGTATTGAGGCGGGTAGAAAAGTTTACTCCCCCTGTTGTATGAGGAACGGTAAAGCTTGTAGGCGACTTTACGGGAGACGAGACGCAGAAAATGGATATCTCTGGAAATCCAGTCTTCAAAGTCTTTTCTGGAGAAATAAAGGACTGTACATTCGGTCAGCGTTTCGATTGTCACAGAAGTTTTTTCTTTCCCTGCAAGGATCGTTACCTCGCCCACAAAGTCGATGGGATCGTTTCGTTCAATCATGTAGATGTTTCCATTTTCAAATTCATTGATCACACGGTGCGAACCGTCGCATACGATTCCAAAGTATTCTAAAACTTCATCTTTCTGATGAATAATTGTCCCTTTTGGGTAGACACGAATCCAGCATCGGGTTTTCAGTTCCTCAGGCATATATTTTATGTAATCCGAAAGATCCGGATATTTTGAGAGAAGATCATCTAATGTCATGGGATGGCTCCTTTTTACTTTTTTTCCAGTATACTACAAAAAAAGACAAAAAACAGCTCATTTGTCCTTTTTTTGGAAGGAGGGTCAGTGATAAGATAGCTCGTGGATAAAATCAAAAGGAGTCAAAGGCAATGAAAAAGGAAACATTTATTTACCCGTCGTTCAAGGCAAGAATGAAAAATGAGTACAGGATTATTCTTGCCGCATTTTTATTTATCGTGATCGCTGATTTTATAGGGCAGATCGAAGTGCCGGTGGGACCGGGAAAACTGATCTTGTTCCCAATATTTTACGCACTGATTCTGGGGATCCTCTCTGGTCCGGAAATATTGAAGTTTTTTAAGACAAAAGAAGTAAAGGCAGCCTCGGGGCTTGTGATTGTCGCTATCTGCCCGTTTATTGCAAAGCTTGGAATCAATGCGGGGGCGAGCCTTGAAACTGTGATCTCGGCAGGGCCTGCACTCTTGCTTCAGGAGGTGGGAAACCTTGGAACGATTTTCCTTGCATTGCCGTTTGCGCTTCTGCTTGGAATGAAACGGGAGGCAATTGGAGCAACGCATTCGATCAACCGTGAGTCAAATCTGGCACTTGTCACGAACATGTTTGGACCGGATTCCCCTGAGACGCGAGGAAGCCTTTCCATCTACGTGGTAGGAGGCATGGTCGGAACGATCTATTTTGGATTTCTGGCTACGATGACAGCGGCTATCGGATTTTTTCATCCGTATGCACTTGGAATGGCGTCCGGAGTAGGGGCGGGTATTCTGATGGCAAGTTCTGTTGCGAGCCTCACAGCTGTGTATCCTGATATGGCCGCCCAGATTTCGGCTCTTGCAAGTACAAGCGAGACCATATCGGGACTCACCGGAATCTACGTGGCTATCTTCGTAGGGATTCCGCTTACCAAAAAGCTGTACGAGGTTATGGAGCCTAGATTTGCAAAGCTGAGACATGAGCCGAGTGAGGTTCTTACAAGACGACAGAATGAAGAAAAAGGGAAAGTGGAGGAAGTGTAAAGATGAGATATATAGAATGGATAGTGATGTTTGCCGTTGCAGGACTTGGGATTGCACTGGCCAATTTTGTAGGATTTGAAGTGGGCTTTCTGGAGTCTCTTCCAGGAATTTTGATCCTTCTTGGGATTTCTCTTGTGGCAGTTGTGATCAGCAAGATAGTGCCGCTGAAACTGCCTATCGTAGCGTATTGCTCAATTCTGGGGCTTCTGGTGGCATGTCCGGTTTCTCCGGTCAGAGAAGGTGTCATCGAGGCGGTTAACAAGATCAACTTTACAGCTCCGCTCACGATGGTGGGAGCATTTGCAGGTATTTCCATCAGTGATCAGATCAAATCTTTCCTGAAGCAGGGATGGAAGATGATTATTGTCGGGGTTCTTGTCATGACAGGAACATTTCTTGGATCTGCGCTGATTGCACAGCTTGTATTGTCACTCACAAATGCCATCTAGAAGTATGGAGAGGAAAGTATCAGAATAAAGGGAAGATTTGCATTATGGAAAAAGAAATGATAGATCTGCTGATCCGAAATACGGACTATCTTGACAAGGACTGGGAATATGTCCGTGGAAAAGATATTGCTGTCCGGGATGGAGTCATACTGGAGGTCGGACCGGGAGGAAGCCTTGACGGGAAATATGAGGCCAAAGAGGAGATAGATGGAAAGGACACGGTGTTTCTTCCGGGGCTTGTGGACGCCCATATGCACACAGGACAGCAGCTTTTAAGAGGCGGAGTACTGGATGAGATGCCGATGATTTGGAAAAGAATCATGCTTCCGTTTGAGAGTACTCTGACAGAAGAAAAGATGAGATTAAGCGCGGGGTTGGCAGCCCTTGATATGATCAGAAGCGGAACGTGCGGATTTATTGAGGCGGGAAGCTATTTTATGGATGAGGCGGCCAAAGTCTATGAGGAGTCGGGCCTTCGGGGGGTTTTGTCTTATTCCACAATGGATCAGAAAGGCCTTCCGGATTCCATTTCTATGGATGCCAGAGAAGCGATACGCAGGACGGATGAACTGTTTGACGCCTGGGACGGAAGGGGCAACCTGAAAGTCTACTATTCTCTGCGCGCACTGATATCCTGTTCGGAAGAGCTGATAGATATGGCAAATGAAAGGGCAAAAGAAAAAGATACGTTCCTGCAGGCGCATATGAACGAATATCCGGGAGAAATTCAGCCATATATGGAACGATATAAAAAGAGGCCATATGAATATCTGGAATCCAGAGGGGTACTGGGCAGACAGTTCCTCGGAGCACACAGTCTTCTTTTGTCAGAGCGGGAAAAAGAGATCATAAAAGAGAGAGGGGTAAAGATCTGCCATTGTCCGTTCAGCAACTGTGGGAAAGCTGTGCCGGATACGCCAAAACTTGTGAATATGGGGATTTTGCCCGGAATCGGCACGGACGGGGCGGCTCACGGAGGGCTCAGCATCTGGAACGAGATGCGGATCTTCCGCTCTGTCATGAATGTTTATCACGGAGTTCCGCTGGCTGAGCCTGCTGTCATGCCGGCAAAGACCGTTCTTTCTATGGCCACAGAGGGAGGCGCTGCCTGTATGGGTCTGGAGAACGCCGCCATCGGAGAGGGAAACCGTGCGGATCTGATCGGAATTGACATGGATGCGCCGCATCTGTGGATCAGCGGACAAATTTCCAACACGCTTCTGGAAAGCGTGGAGGCAGGGGATGTGAAGCATACGGTTACAGGGGGAAAGATTTTGATGAAAAACAGGGAAATCCTTACCCTCGATGAAGAAAAAATCCGTTTTTTGGCACGGGAATACAAAAGGAAGGAAAGGATTTAGATGGAATATTTGATCATGGCTGCGGCCAATCTGCTGATCGGAGGGATGATCGGACTTACGGGAATCGCCGGTTTCCTCCTCCCGATGCTCTATTCAGGATTTATGGGGATGCCGTCTGCCCAGGGACTGGCGCTTAGTTTCTGCGCATTTCTCATATCAGGCATTCTCGGGTCATATAATTACTATCGGTCCAGGAGCCTGGATCTAAAGCTCGCCTTGTTCATCAGTCTGGGAAGTTTTGCAGGAGCCATCGCGGGGGTCAGCCTGAATCTTTTGATCGAAGAAGGAGTCGTAAAGAGGATTCTGTATCTTGTAGTGCTTTTGTCCGGCATATCCATCCTGATCAGAAAAGAAAAGAAAGAAGAAGGGGAGGGCAGAAAAAGGAGGACGCTGCGGTCTGGTTTTTGGGTAGGATTCGGGTTTGTCACAGGCCTGATCTGTTCGCTGTCAGGAGCCGGAGGCCCGGTGCTTGTGATGCCTTTGCTCGTTGTATTTGGAGTGCCGGTTAAGACGGCAGTTGGGATCGCACTGTTTAATTCCGTGTTTATCGCGATCCCATCCTGCATCGGCTATGCTGCCCAGTCTGATCCGAATGCCCTGATGATCCTGCTCCCGGTCACACTGATCAGTCATGCAGCAGGCGTGTGGATCGGAAGCAGAAACACTTCGTTTTTGCGGCCGGATATACTGAAAAAAGGGGTGGCTGTTTTTTCCGTCGTGATTGCTGTTGTAAAGTTGATCACAGGGTAAGGCTATTCACGATAGCGGTTTAAGCAGGCGTGGATTTCCTGGAGTCTTGGAAATGCGTATCCACCTGGAATATATGAATGAGAGAAGAAGCCGGAAAAACCGTTTTCCATCAGTTCCTGGTAAAGGAGAGAGGCTGTTTCGGATATTGTTTTTTTGCCGTCGGCAAAGTGTTCCCTGGCATATCCGAGAAGGAAGGCAAGGGATGCCGTCTGCTCGGTATCTTTTATCTGCTCTACATACCGAAGATCAATCTCTTCTCTACCGAGGCTAAATCCGTCTTTTGACCGAAGGCGGATTTTTTTGTCTTTGTAATCCATTTTCCGCGCACAACTGCAAAATACACGCCGGCTTTTCGGCATGTGAAACGGTGTTGGAAGAGACGGAGGAAGAGGATAGCCTGCACAAAGTTTTTTGACAGATGCGGTAATATCGACCGGCCGGTAACAGTCCATCTGAATGATGGTATCCGCAACGTGGAAGAAAGCTCCAGAGCTTCCGGCCACAAGGATGGTGGAAATATCGGCTTTTTCATAGAGATCACGCACGCGTTCCAGAAATGGTGTGATCGGTTCTTTGTCACGGCTGATTACCTGCTGCATGAATGTATCCCGAACCATAAAATTGGTGGCGGACGTATCCTCGTCGATCAAAAAGAGATGGCTTCCCGCCTCCAGCGCTTCGACAGTCCCGGCCGCCTGAGAAGTGCTTCCGCTTGCATCCAGTGTGGAGAAGGAGGAAGTATCCTTTTTGTTAGGCAAGTCATTTATAAAAAGGGAAATATCTACATTTTTCACACAGCGTCCGTCTTCGGCGCGAAGCTTTACAGCGCTGTCGTCCGTGATGACATACTCCCGTCCGTCTCCGGCGATGTGATTGTAAACCCCAAGCTCCAAAGCCTTTAAAAGGGTGGACTTCCCATGGTAGCCTCCGCCCACAATAAGCGTAATCCCCTTTTGGATGCCCATGCCGGTAATTTCTCCTTTGTATGGGAGGGAAATTCTGACTCGGAGGGAATCCGGGGAAGAGAACGGGACGCTTTCCTTCATCGGTCGGTCTGAGACCCCACTCAGACGCGGGAGGACAGAACCGTCCGCCACAAATGCCGCAAGATGGAGCCGTTTTAATTCTCTGCGAAGGAAAGCCTGGTCCTGGGAAAGCTCAAAGGCCTGTCTGAGAGCGGCCTTGTCACAGGTACGGTAAAGACAGGATTTTTCCACACAGACAGGAAGAAAATCAAAAAGAATCCGGATCAGTTCCGGGGAATTGATAGTTCTTCCGTTTGCAGGGAAGCCGATGTGAAAGCGCAAAACCAGTTCGTTTTTTTGGCGCTCATCCAGTTGGCAGGCCGTACGCGCCAGCACTTCCTGACCGCATCCGCTTATTGATAAAAGTCCGCTTTTTCCGGAACCTTTTGCCTGAAAACTGTATTGGCCGATCTGACGATGGAATCTGCGGAGAAGAAAATCAGTAAAAGCGGTTTTCGCCTCCGGGTTTTGATAATAGTCGCAAGGGAAACGGTGAACCGAATATGGAACCCGGATTGTCACATGGGAAGGGGACGCAAAAGGGTCTCCCTGTACATGATCGATGGTAAGTGTATAGTCGTCAAAGCGATAAGATCCTTTTAAGCATTTATAAGCAGGATAACTTTTCCGGTTGATGGCCATGAGCTGCTTTTTCAATTCTGAAGATGGCTGCATAGTTTGTACTCCTTTCGAGGTCTTTCTTGTGTTTCTGTAAGAATTATAGCAAAAAAATCAGGAGTGTGGCATAATAAAAGCAAGTTTGGAAGAAAGGTGGATTCGTTCATGGAAGAAAGAAGACATATTTATTTTTATGGAAGAGTTCAGGGCGTCGGTTTTCGATGGAAGGCAATGCAGACGGCAAAGTATCTGAATTTGACAGGATGGGTCCAGAATATGTACAACGGAAACGTGGAGATGGAAGTGCAGGGGGAAAAAGAGCTGATTGACAGATTGATGCAGGAATTGAATACAGACAGGTTTATCCGCATAGAAAAAACAGAAATGCTGACTTTGCCTCTGGTGGACGGAGAAAGGGATTTTAAGGTGCGTGGGTAATCGGTATGAAAAAGCAATTCAGTTCAAGAAGACTTATTTACAGACTGGCTGATCCGGCGTTCTGCCGGATGGCGGCAGAGTTTTTTCAGAGAAACAAAGAGATATTAAAAATATCTGAGGACAGGAAACCGGAGGAATTTTACCTTCCGGAGTTCCAGAAAATATGGCTGGAGATGCAGAGGGAGAAGGCAGAAGAGAGGGAATGGCTTTCTTTCTATATTTTTGAGAAGCGAAAACCAGGGCGTATTATAGGAACTGTTACGGTCAGTAATTTTCGGTGTGCAAAAACGGTAAGCGGGACGATCGGGTACCGCATTGATCTGGAAAAACAAGGGCAAGGGTACGGAACCGAGGCGGCTTATGTAGGGACAAGAATCGGATTTGATGAACTTGGACTTCGGAAAATGGTAGCAGATGTGATGCCGAATAACCGGGCGTCTCTGCGGGTCCTGGAAAAGTGCGGGTATGAGAGAGAAGGGTATTTCCGGAGAAATATCAAAATCAATGGAAAATGGGAAGACCATATCCGAATGGTAATTTTCCGGGAGGATTTTCAGGAAGTGCCGGAAAAAATGTAAGTTTTTGTTGTAAAAAAAAGTAAGATTGCTATAATAAAAACGGATGCCTTTCATCATGCGGAAAGACACAGAATAATATATCAGAACTGGGGAAGAAAAAATGGGAAAAAAAGGACTGGTAAAGGAAATTACCGTAATTACATTTGCCATGCTGATCGTATCGTCGGCCGTATACTTTTTCATGGTTCCAAGCGGGATTGTAGTGGGAAGCATCTCTGGTCTTGCGATGGTTCTCTCGCAGCTTTTGCACATGCAGATGTCCGTCATTACGCTCATTCTGAATGTAGTCCTGCTGATTGTAGGGTTCATTTTTATCGGGAAAGAATTTGGGGCAAAGACCGTCTATACCTCCATGCTGCTCCCGGTATTTTTGTGGATTTTTGAAAGAATCGTACCGGTTACAGAGTCGCTGACAAAGAACAGCGTTTACGATCTGGCAGCGTACATTTTGATCGTCGCGCTTGGACAGGCCATGCTGTTTAATGTGAATGCCTCCTCCGGCGGTCTGGATGTCATTGCCAAGATTATCAATAAGTTTACCCATGTGGATATCGGGAAAGCGGTAACGATCGGCGGACTGATTACCGCTGTTACATCGATCTTTGTATATGATATAGGGACATTGATCGTGAGTGTGCTTGGGACATATGCGAATGGAATTGCGGTGGACTATTTTATCGATGGATTTAACAAGAAAAAACGGATTTGTATCATTTCCGACGACTTCGAAAAGATTCAGGCTTATATCATGAATGACTTAAAGCGCGGAGTTACGCTCTACCGGGCCAGAGGCGGCTATGACAAGACGGAGCGGACGGAGCTTGTCACGATACTTGCACCAAGCGAATACAAACAGCTTCTGGCCTATCTACATAAGGCAGACTATCAGGCGTTTGTGACGGTCTACACCGTCAATGAAGTGATTGGAAAATGGAATATCCATGCAAAAAGGAAAAAAACAGAGCAGGTATAAAAAAGAAAGGGAGATTTTATCATGCAATGTACAAGAAAAGTGACAGATCAGATTTATTGGGTTGGAGCAAGTGACAGGAGACTTGCAAAGTTTGAAAACCTGTTTCCGATTCCGAGGGGAGTCTCTTACAATTCTTATGTGATTCTGGATGAGAAGACGGCGCTCATGGATACAGCTGATGCTTCTGTGAGCGGACGGTTTATGGAAAATGTAGAGGCCGTCCTTGGGGGCAGAGAGCTTGACTATCTTGTGATTCATCATATGGAGCCGGATCACTGCGCCAACATTGCGGCGGTAATCGGGAGATACCCGAATGTGACGGTTGTAGGAAATGCAAAGACGATCCAGATGATGGGGCAGTTTTATGCAGGGACAACTCCTGGAGATACACTTCTTGTGAAAGAGGGAGATACGCTTTCCCTTGGCAAACACAGTCTGACTTTTGTCATGGCACCGATGGTGCACTGGCCGGAAGCCATGGTATCCTATGAGACAACAGAAAAAATCCTTTTCTCAGCTGATGCTTTCGGTACATTCGGAGCGTTAAACGGAGTACTCTTTGACGACGAGATAGACTTCAACTGTATCTGGATGGAAGATGCAAGACGTTATTATACAAATATCGTGGGGAAATATGGGCCGCAGGTGCAAGCTCTTCTGAAAAAGGCTTCTGCACTGGATATCCGTATGATCTGCCCGCTCCACGGGCCAGTTTGGAGAAGCCAGCTTGGCACGCTGCTTGAAAAATATGACAAGTGGAGCAAATATGAGGCCGAAGAGGACGGTGTACTGATTGTCTACGGTTCTATGTATGGGAATACGGAAAATGCTGCGGATGTTATCGCATCTGAGATCGCAGAACAAGGCATGACAAATATCGCTATGTACGATGCATCCGTTACAGATTGTTCTTATCTCATTGCAGAAGCGTTCCGTTACAACCGGATCGTAGTTGCGGCGCCTACATACAATGCAGGGCTGTTTGCACCGGTAGAACATTTTCTGAATGATATGAAAGCTCTGAATATCCAGAACAAAAAGATCGCTCTTCTGGAGAATGGGACATGGGCACCGATGGCGGGCAAACATATGCGTACTATCATTGAGACGATGAAAAACATGGAGATCGTGGAACCATCTCTGGCCATCAAATCAGTGCTTCAGCCAGCTCAGAAAGAGGACGTGAAGAAAATGGTGGAAGAATTGTTGAAATAAAATAAAAAAAGTTATTGACAAATAGCGTTTTATCGTGTAGAATTATTTTTGTTGCTGAGGTACAAAAGTACAGAGCACAAAAATAATTCTATAACGTGTGGGTTTAGCTCAGCTGGATAGAGCGTTTGGCTACGGACCAAAAGGTCGGGGGTTCGAATCCTCTAACCCACGTGAAAAAAGAGTTCTGGAGTTTTCAGAACTCTTTTTTGATATGTTGAACCGAGCGATGCGGAAGGAGGGAGAAAAATGACAAAGAAAGAATGGATGGAGGCGATTTCCCTTCCCCAGGAGGAGCAGAGAGCAGTGCAGTCATTCCGGATGGAAGAAGTGGAGTATAAGAATTGGAAGGAGTTGTTTTACAGGGATGAATCCCGTTTTTTTGAAGAGATAGATGAAAGGGAAGATAAGGGGCGTTTGCTGCTGTGGCTTTATATCCGGTTTGCGGTAGATTGTTACGGGGACTTTTGCAGGGAAGGAATCTCTGATGAAATTTATTTCGATACTTTTTATGATATTACGATATGGGCAAAGAAGTACCACAAAAAATATGGAGTGCCTGGACTTATGGAAGAAAAATGGCTGGCGGTTCATATGAAGGGGAGAATTTACCGTCTCGGGAGACTCCAGTTTGAACCGGATGAAAAGGAGGCCGTGATCCATGTTCACATTCCCGAGGGGGAAGGGCTGAACGAGGAAGAATGTGACCTTGCTTTTGCAAAAGCAGATACCTTTTTTTCTGATGTGTATCAGATGTACGACTGCGAATCCTGGTTGCTATCGCCGGAACTTTCAAAAATGTTGGATAGCAGCAGCAATATCATAAAATTTCAGAAACGTTTCCAGATCGTAAAAACAGTATATACGTTCCGACAGGCAGAAGAGAGAGTGTTTGGAGAAATTTTAGAAAATAAGGCCGACTATCCGGAAGAGACATCCCTTCAGAGAAAACTGAAAGCATATGTGCTGGATGGAAAAGATCCGGGTATGGGGTATGGCATTATTGATAGATGTTCAAAATAAATAAAATGATTTATAAGAAATATCGATTTGCAACCTGAGATTTTCTGTATGTATAGTAGAGGAAAAGAGCAAAAAAAGAGGAAACGCTATGCAAAAAACAGAAGTAAATTTTGAAATGAAACTTGTCAGTTCACTGGAGAAAGTCTTTTTGGATGAGATTCCGGTGTATCGGCCGGAATGCATGGTCTTGACAGGACTCAAGGGGGAGACGGTGTCTTTCCAGGCCGCCTGCACGACAGACTCTTTTGCGAAAGAGCGGGTGGATGTGGTGCTGGAATCCCCAATCCGGGAGTATATGCATATAAGAAGTGTGGAAAATGTTCCTGTTGGGAGGGCCTGCTGCCCGAAAGTGGATGACAATTATCTGAAGACTACCTCAGGAATGTATCCGGATCTTTTAAGAGAATTAAAAGAAGGAAAAGCAGATATATTTCCAGGAAAATGGAGAAGTCTCTGGATTGATATTGAGATACCGGAAGACATGGAACCGGGAGTGTACGATATCCGGATCAGTCTTGAAAAAGATGGATCTATACTTTGTCAGTCAGACACACAGATCCATATCTTTGACGCTGTTCTTCCAAAGCAGAAGATCATGCATACGGAATGGTTCTATCCTGACTGTCTGGCGGACTATTATCAGGTTCCTGTATTTTCAGAAGAACACTGGAAGATCATCGAAAATTTTCTGCACGAGTATGTGAAACGAGGAGGAAATATGATCCTCACACCGCTTTTTACGCCGGCACTGGATGTGGCAGTCGGAAAAGAGCGGACTACGACGCAGCTGGTGGATGTGAAAGTGAAAAGCGGGCAGTATCAGTTTGGGTTTGAGAGACTGAAAAGATGGGTAGATCTGTGTCGAAGATGCGGAATCCGCTATTTTGAGATGAGCCATCTGTTTTCCCAATGGGGAGCCATGTATGCACCGAAGATCGTGGCAGATATCGATGGGAGAGAAGAAAAGATTTTTGGCTGGCATACACCGGCGGTGGGACAATACACGGAGTTTCTCCATGCATTTTTGCCGGAGCTCAAGGAGAAGCTAAAAGAATGGGGAATTAGCCAGAATACATGGTTCCATCTTTCCGATGAGCCAAGAGAGGAACATCTGGACAGTTACCGGGCGGCCAAGGAATCCATAGAAGGGCTTCTGGATGGATTCCATACGTTTGACGCGCTTTCCAGCTACGAGTTTTACAGGTACGGGCTTGTGGACAAGCCCATACCGGGAAATAATGAAATCGAAGAATTTCTGTCTCATGGCCTGACGGATATGTGGACGTATTACTGTGTCGGACAGTTCTATGAAGTCAGCAACCGTTTCATGTCCATGCCGTCCATGCGCAATCGGATTTACGGACTTCAGCTTTACAAATACCAGATTGTCGGAATTCTCCACTGGGGATACAATTTTTATAACACCCAGTTTTCCACGGAACATATCAATCCGTACGAAGTAACGGATGCAGGAGGGGGATTCCCGTCGGGAGATGCCTTCCTTGTATATCCGGGGGCGGATGGGTTCCCGGAAGAATCCATCCGCATGATGGTACATGAGGAAGCGCTCCAGGATCTGAGAGCATGCCAGCTTTTGGAATCCCTGGCTGGAAGGGAGTTTGTCATGGACTGCATCGAAGGAGAACTTGCAGAGCCGATGACATTTAAATGTTATCCGAAATCCGATATGTACCTTCTTCAGCTTAGGAACCGGATCAACAGAGAAATAGCAAAAAGAGCCGAACTGCTCATCTGAGGGAGAACAAAAGTTCATCGTATGTCGGATAGGGGAGATACGTTCCAGGTATGATCGCTTCTGCCTGATCCACGGAGCCACGCAGCAGTTCCATATCCAAAAGGATTGTATCGTGGTAGTACCGGGCGGCATCAAGAGTATCTTGGTGCTGTTCGGCTTTTTTTGTATCTGCACACAGTTTTTCCAACAGGACAGAGATGGATTCGGATGATTCGGTCAACGTTCGGATGATCTGTTCTTCGTATGAAGAAGAAAGGGACGGAAGGAGTTTCTTTTTTTCGAGGGCTTCCGATGCAATATCCGCCATATAGGAGAAAAGAGCGGGTGTAAAATCTTTCCGTACCATATCCTGAAGGGTCAGGGATTCGATATGGATGGTCTTTGCGTAATTCTCCAGAAGGATTTCATAGCGGGAGAAGATTTCTTCTTTTGTGAAGATATGATGCTTTGTGAATAAATCCAGGTTTTTTTGCGAGATAAACTCAGGCAGAGCATCAGGCAGAGACTTCAGGTTGTAAAGACCGCGTTTTTCCGCTTCTTTGATCCATTCGTCCGTGTAGCCGTTCCCGTTAAAGAGGATCCGTTTGTGACGTCGGATCATTTCTTTTAGAAGATTCTGGATGGCGTCATGAAGGTTTTCTTCGGGGATATTTTCGAGTTTGCCGCAGATGTTTTGGAGGGATTCCGCTACTGCTGTGTTGAGGATCACATTGGGACCCGCCACTGAAAGGGCGCTTCCAGGCATCCGAAATTCAAATTTGTTTCCAGTGAAAGCGAATGGGGACGTACGGTTCCGATCCGTCGTATCTTTGGCAAAATGAGGAAGGACATGGGCGCCGATTTCCATAAGGGTCTGCTGCTCTTTGGCAAAATCCGTACCACTCTCAATGGAGGAAAGGACACGGGTCAATTCGTCTCCCAGGAAGATAGAAACGATAGCAGGAGGCGCTTCGTTGGCACCGAGACGATGATCGTTGCCGGCGCTTGCCACAGATATTCTCATCAGATCTGCGTAATCGTCTACCGCTTCGATGACGGCCAGAAGAAAGAGAAGAAATTGGGTATTTTCAGCCGGTGTTTTCCCAGGATCAAGAAGATTTTCTCCGGAGTCTGTCACGATGGACCAGTTGTTGTGTTTGCCGCTTCCGTTGACTCCTTCAAATGGTTTTTCGTGCAGGAGACAGGCGAGATGATGCTTATCGGCGACTTTTTTCATGATCTCCATGATAAGTTGATTGTGATCGACTGCCACATTGGCCGTATCAAACACAGGAGCCAGCTCATGCTGGGCAGGAGCCACTTCATTGTGTTTGGTCTTGGCCGGCACGCCAAGCTTCCAGAGCTCTTCATCCAGATCATGCATGTAGGATGCGACTTTTGGTTTTAAGACACCGAAATAGTGGTCTTCCATTTCCTGCCCTTTGGGAGCGGGAGCGCCGAGCAGTGTGCGGCCGCAGAAAAGCAAATCTTTTCTTTTTTTATACAAATCTTTGTCTACAAGAAAATATTCCTGTTCAGAGCCTACTGTAGTGTCAATTTTGCGTACGTCCTTTCTTCCCAGAAGATGGAGAAGGCGCACTCCTTCCCTGTTCAGGGCTTCCATAGATCGGAGGAGAGGCGTCTTTTTATCCAGCGCTTCCCCACTGTAAGAACAAAAGGCGGTTGGAATGTAGAGAGAACCGTCTTTGATAAAGGCAGGGGAAGTCGGATCCCAGGCAGTGTAGCCTCTTGCCTCAAATGTGGCGCGAAGACCGCCGGAAGGAAAACTGGAAGCGTCCGGCTCGCCTTTTATAAGTTCTTTTCCGGAGAATTCCATAATGATCTGACCGGCTTTATCCGGCGAGATGAAGCTGTCGTGTTTTTCGGCGGTAAAACCGGTCATAGGCTGGAACCAGTGGGTAAAATGGGTGGCGCCGTGTTCCACAGCCCATTCTTTCATGGCTGCCGCCACAGTATTCGCCACATCCAGTTCCAGATGCGTTCCGTTTTCTATCGTTTTTCGGAGTGCTTTATACGTGTCTTTTGGGAGACGTTCCCGCATGACTTTGTCATTGAATACAAGGGAGCCGTATAGTTCCGGAATAGAATTTCCTGTTTCTTTCATAGTGCAAATACCCCTTTCCTTGAGCTATAAATAAAATGCAAAAAGGCGCTTTGGATCCATGCCAAAGCGCCTTTGCTTTATGTCATCTCAGTATACACCTTTTTTTTGCTTTGTCAAACATTTTTTGAAAAAAACAGAAAAAAGCCTTGAAAAGCGGAGGAAGATGGGTAAAATGTCTTAGTATAAAATCAAAATCAAGCAGAGCAAGCTTTCGGAGGACAGAAAAATGAGTACAAAGCGTATGAAAAATCAGTTGGAAATAAGCGGCGTAAAGGAAGAGTGCGGAGTGTTCGGCATTTATGACATAGATGGAAAGGATGTGGCACCTTCTGTCTACTACGGCCTTTGTTCGCTGCAGCACAGAGGGCAGGAATCCTGCGGCATCGTCGTATCTGACACGAAAGGGCCAAGAGGGAATATCTCTTATCACAAAGATCTTGGCCTTGTGGGAGAGGTGTTTAAGGAGGAAAATCTTTCCAGACTTCATGGCAATCTCGGCATTGGCCATGTGCGCTATTCTACCACGGGAGCGTCCACAAGAGAGAATGCACAGCCACTGGTGCTGAACTACATCAAAGGGACGCTTGCCCTTGCCCACAATGGAAATCTGGTCAATGCAGAACAACTCAAAGAAGAGCTTGTCTATGGAGGCGCCATTTTCCACACGACGACAGACTCAGAGATGATCGCGTATTTTATTGCCAGAGAGCGCGTCCACACGGCCAGTGTGGAGGAAGCTGTGCTGAGGACAGCAAGAAAGATCAAAGGAGCGTACGGACTGGTCATCATGAGTCCGAGAAAGCTTGTCGCAGTGAGAGATCCATTCGGACTAAAACCTCTTTGTCTCGGCAAAAGAGACAATGCTTACGTGGTGGCATCGGAAAGCTGTGCGCTTTCTGCGGTTGGGGCAGAGCTGATCCGGGATATCGAACCGGGGGAAATGATCACTGTTACGGCAGAAGGAATCCGGTCCAACAAAGAACTGCAGCAGAAAGAGAGGGCGCACTGTATTTTCGAATATATCTATTTTGCCCGTCTGGACAGCAGGATGGATGGCGTTAAGGTGTACGATGCACGGATACGGGCAGGCAGGGCTCTTGCAAAAGCCTATCCGGCAAAAGCGGATATGGTAACCGGTGTACCGGAATCCGGCCTTACTGCGGCAAGGGGATACGCTATGGAAGCGGGACTTCCGTTTGAGGCTGCTTTTTATAAAAACAGTTATATCGGGAGGACATTTATCAAGCCGACGCAGCAAGAACGGGAATCCAGTGTCAGGCTCAAGCTGAATGTCCTGGAATCTGTAGTAAAAGACAAGCGCATCGTTCTTGTGGATGATTCCATTGTAAGAGGAACGACCATGGCGAATCTGATCCAGATGCTCAAAGGAGCCGGGGCAAAGGAAGTCCATGTGCGGATCAGCGCGCCGCCATTTCTCTATCCGTGCTACTACGGGACAGATGTGCCGTCCAACGATCAGCTCATTGCGTCTTCCCATACGGAGGAGGAGATCCGCCAGATGATAGGAGCGGACTCTCTGGGGTATATGAAGATTGAGGATTTACAGACCATGGTCGGGGACATGGGAATCTGCAAGGCATGTTTCGACAACAGATATCCGATTGATCCAGGGAAATAAAATCAGGGGTTTACAAATGAAAAAAAGAAGAGTATAGTAAAAAAATAATTATTTTCGAAGCTCTTTTCGGAAATACTAAAACAGAACAGGGATGAAAAGCGACAAAGGGGTCGGTTTGAGATGCAAAGCAACGCATTTCAGGGCTCTTTGCCGCTTTTTTTGTTTCAGGGCAATGCGGCATAGAGATTTATAGAAAAGAGGAGGAAACAGAAATGGTAAAATATGTGTTTGTGACTGGAGGAGTAGTGTCCGGGCTGGGAAAAGGGATTACAGCGGCTTCTCTGGGAAGGCTTTTGAAAGCCAGGGGCTATCAGGTAACGATGCAGAAGTTTGATCCGTATATCAATGTGGATCCGGGGACGATGAATCCGATCCAGCATGGAGAAGTCTTTGTGACGGAGGACGGGACAGAGACGGATCTGGATCTGGGACATTACGAACGGTTTATCGACGAAAATCTGGACAGGAACTCCAATGTGACCTCCGGGAAAATCTATTGGTCGGTGCTCAATAAAGAGCGTCATGGAGATTATGGCGGGGGAACTGTACAGGTCATTCCGCATATTACAAACGAGATCAAAAGCAGATTCTACCGCGCCAAGAATCCGGATGAGGACAGGATCGCCATCATCGAGGTGGGAGGAACAGTGGGGGATATTGAAAGCCAGCCATTTTTGGAGGCCATCCGTCAGTTTCAGCACGATGTAGGGAAAGAGAATGCCATTCTGATCCATGTTACTCTCATACCGTATCTCAAAGCATCGGGGGAGATGAAGACAAAACCTACACAGGCCAGCGTAAAAGAACTGCAAAGACTTGGCATCTGGCCGGATATCCTGGTGTGCCGGTCTGAGTACCCGGTATCGCAGGAGATGCGCGATAAGATCGCATTGTTCTGTAATGTGCCTTCGGATCAGGTTCTTCAGAATCTGGATGTAGAATATCTTTATGAGGCGCCGATTGCCATGGAGAAAGAACATCTTGCAGAGGCGGCGCTCAAATGCCTGCACCTGGAGCAGAGGACGCCGGATCTTCTGGAATGGAAAGAGATGGTAGAAGCGCTTCGGAAGCCGGATCGGGAAGTGGAGATTGCCATAGTGGGAAAATATACTCAGCTGCACGATGCATATTTGAGCGTTGTGGAAGCGTTGAAGCACGGCGGAATCAAAACCCATACGGATATTCGGTTCCGGTGGGTGGACTCAGAAGAGCTGGAAAAATCAGAGACGGACAAGGTGCTGAACAAAGTGGACGGCATCCTTGTTCCAGGCGGTTTCGGAAGACGCGGGACAGAAGGGATGATCCTTGCGGCACAATATGCAAGGGAAAAGAAGATTCCATATCTTGGTATCTGTCTGGGGATGCAGATGGCCATTGTGGAATTCGCCAGGAATGTGGCGGGGTATCACGATGCCGGAAGCAGTGAATTCCATCCAGACACCTTGCATCCGGTAATTGCTCTGATGCCGGAGCAAAAAGATGTGGAGGATATCGGAGGAACACTGCGGTTGGGCGCGTACCCGTGTATTCTTGATGAAAATTCCCTGGCATATCGGCTGTACGGGAAAGAAGAGATCACGGAAAGACACCGCCATCGATATGAAGTCAACAATGATTATAGGGAGGCTCTTGAAAAGGCGGGCATGGTATTATCCGGATTATCGCCGGATAAACGTATCGTGGAGATGATCGAGTTAAAAGATCATCCTTTCTATATAGGAACGCAGGCACACCCGGAATTCAAATCAAGGCCAAACCGGGCGCATCCGCTGTTTGCAGGATTTGTGCAGGCGGCACAGATGCATCTGGCTGGCAAAAAATAAACGTGAAAGGACTGGGAAAGAATGGAAGAGAGAAAAGGGCTGTACTGCCCCATGCTGGAGCACGATAACTGCGGGATTGGAGCAGTCGTAAATATAGATGGGGAAAAGACACATCACGTTGTCAGGCAGGCATTGGAGATCGTAGAAAATCTGGATCACAGAGCTGGAAAAGATGCGGAAGGAAAGACCGGGGACGGGGTAGGAATTCTTCTTCAGATTTCACACCGTTTTTTCAAAAAAGAATGCAAAAAAATCGGGATTTCTATTGGAGAAGAAAGGGAATACGGAGTGGGTATGCTTTTCTTTCCAAGTGACGAACTGCGAGGAAACCGGGATCGCAAAATGTTTGAAACGATTGTGAAAAAAGAAGGTCTTGTCTTCCTTGGATGGAGACAGGTGCCTTCTGTTCCGGAAGTGTTGTCAGAAAAAGCGCGCGGCTGCATGCCGGATATCTGGCAGGCTTTTATCCAAAAGCCGGAGAATGTAGAAAAAGGGATTGAATTTGACAGGAGACTTTATGTGGTGAGAAGGGAATTTGAAAAAAGCTGTCCGGAGACGTATCCGGTTTCCCTTTCCAGCAGGACGATCGTTTACAAAGGAATGTTCCTTGTACGGCAGCTCCGTCTGTTCTTTGCGGATCTTCAGGATCCGGAGTATGAATCAGCCATCGCCCTGGTCCACTCCAGATTCAGCACGAATACAGAACCCAGCTGGGAGAGAGCACATCCAAACAGATTTATCGTGCATAATGGGGAGATCAACACGATCCAGGGAAATGCAGATAAAATGCTGGCCAGGGAAGAAAACATGCGTTCAGCCTGTTTCCAGGAGGCATTTCCTAAAATCCTTCCAGTGGTAGACAGAAGAGGATCAGACTCGGCGATGCTTGACAATGTACTGGAATTTCTCACAATGAACGGTATGGAACTGCCATTGGCTGTGATGACAGTTGTCCCGGAGCCGTGGGAGAACGATAACACGCTTACGCAAGACAAAAAAGATTTTTATCAGTATTACGCCACAATGCTGGAGCCATGGGACGGACCGGCATCTGTGCTTTTCAGCGACGGGGATATCCTTGGGGCGGTTCTCGACCGCAATGGACTCAGGCCATCCCGATACTACGTCACGAAAGACAACTGTCTTTTCCTTGCTTCCGAGGTTGGGGTGCTGGCTGGCATCCGGGAGGAAGATATATTGGAGAAAGGAAGGATCCACCCAGGAAAGATGCTTGTGGCCGATACGGTACAAAAACGGATCATACGGGATGAAGAGCTGAAAACATATTATGCAGGGAGACAGCCTTACGGAGAATGGCTGAATCAGCACTTGACAGAACTGAAAGACCTGGAGATACCGGACCAGAAGGCAAAAGAGTATACGCAAAAAGAGTGCGAACGTCTCCGCCTTGCATTTGGATACGAATATGAAGACTATCACGATTCCATTTACGCGATGGCGCTGAACGGGGCGGAGTCCATTGAGTCTATGGGAGCGGACACGCCTCTTGCGGTTCTCTCAAAAGAACATCAGCCATTATTCTATTATTTTAAACAGCGGTTTGCCCAGGTCACGAATCCGCCGATTGATTCCGTACGGGAAAAGATTGTGACTTCCACGAGTATCTATATCGGGAAAGAAGGGAACCTGCTAAAGGAATGTCCGGAAAACTGTCGTGTTCTGAAAGTAAAAAACCCTATTTTGTCTGATACGGATATGATGAAGATCAAGGCGCTGGAGAAACCGGGACTTCGCTCGGCCCAGGTATCCATTCTCTGCTGTAAATCCACTCCTCTGAAAAAGGCGCTGGACAGATTGTTTATCCAGGTGGACAAAGCATATGAAGAAGGGGCCAATATTCTGGTGTTAACAGACAGAGGCGTGGATGAAAACCACGTGGCAATCCCATCGCTGCTTGCTGTCTCGGCGGTCCATCACTACCTGGTAAGGACGAAAAAAAGTACTTCGCTTGCATTGATACTGGAATCGGCAGAACCGAGGGAAGTTCACCATTTTGCAGTACTTTTAGGATACGGCGCCTGTGCTGTCAACCCATATCTGGCTCATGAGACAATCCGGGAGATGACAGAGAATGGACTGCTGGATAAAGATTGCCATGCAGCGATTCACGACTACGACAAAGCAGTCCTTGAAGGGATCGTCAAGATTGCATCGAAAATGGGCATTTCCACGCTTCAGTCCTATCAGGGAGCACAGATTTTTGAAGCTGTCGGAATTTCAAAAGAGGTTATAGACGCTTATTTTACAAATACGATCAGCCGCGTGGGAGGCATCACGCTTGCGGATATCCAGAAGGATGCAGAGACACTGCACACGAAAGCATTTGACCCTCTGGGACTGGATACGGACCGGACGCTCCCGAGTATTGGACGTCACAGATTCCGCAGCCAGGGAGAATACCACCGGTATAATCCGAAGACGATTCATTTGCTGCAGCAGTCTCTCTGGAAGAACGACTACACTATGTTCAAAGCATATACGAAACTTGCTGATGGTGAGGAGACCGGTTATCTCAGAAGCCTTTTGGATTTCAATTATCCTGAAACAGGGGTGCCGATCTCAGAAGTAGAGAGTGCAGGATCTATTGTGAAAAGATTCAAGACAGGCGCTATGTCCTATGGATCCATATCCCGGGAAGCACATGAGACGCTGGCGCTGGCTATGAACAAGATACAAGGGAAATCCAACAGCGGAGAAGGAGGGGAAGACCCGGAACGTTTTCTGTCCAAAGGGACAAAAGAAGACCGGTGCTCTGCTATCAAGCAGGTGGCAAGCGGGAGATTTGGGGTTACAAGCCGTTATCTGGTAAGTGCGGATGAGATTCAGATCAAGATGGCGCAGGGAGCAAAACCGGGGGAAGGAGGGCACCTGCCGGGGAAAAAAGTATACCCGTGGATCGCCAGAACCCGATATTCCACACCAGGTGTCAGCCTGATATCCCCTCCTCCTCACCATGATATTTATTCGATAGAAGACCTGGCGCAGCTGATATATGATTTGAAAAACGCAAACAAAGAGGCGAGAATTTCTGTAAAACTCGTATCGGAGGCAGGAGTAGGGACGATTGCTTCCGGAGTCGCAAAAGCAGGAGCGCAAGTGATACTGATTTCCGGATATGACGGAGGGACAGGGGCGGCGCCGGGAAGTTCGATCCACAATGCAGGGCTTCCGTGGGAGCTTGGCCTTTCGGAAGCACACCAAACATTACTGAAGAACGGACTGCGCAGACAGGTTCGCCTGGAGACGGACGGAAAACTGATGAGCGGACGTGATGTGGCGGTGGCGGCCATGCTGGGGGCGGAAGAATTCGGGTTTGCCACGGCACCGCTTGTTGCGCTTGGATGTGTTATGATGAGAGTCTGCAACGAGGATACATGCCCGATGGGGGTGGCCACACAGAACCCGAAACTTCGAAAATGTTTTCAAGGGAAACCGGAATATGTGATACATTTCATGGAATTCATCGCGGAGGAACTCAGAGAATATATGGCAAGACTTGGGATCCGGACAGTGGATGAGCTCGTAGGAAGGACGGATCTTCTGAAAGTAAGGGAATACCCTGCACATACACGTGCCGCAAAGGTGGATCTAAGCGCTGTCTGCCGGTATCCGCAAGCAGGGGAAAAAAATCAGGAAGAGGAATACGATTTTGGGCTCGATAAGACGCTGGATGAGACAGTGCTTGTAAAAGAATGGAAAGAAAAGCTGAAAGAAAGAATACCGGGAGAACTTTCGATTCATGTAAGAAACACTGACCGCACATTCGGGACGATTTTTGGATCAGAGATCACGAGACAGTATCCGGATGGGCTTCCGGATGATACGTATAAAGTAAATTGTACAGGAAACGGAGGACAGAGTTTCGGAGCATTCATTCCAAAAGGGCTTACCATTACGCTGCGGGGGGATTCCAATGACTATTTTGGGAAAGGGCTTTCCGGGGGGACGCTGGCTGTATGCCCTCCGGAAAACAGTACATATCGTGCAGAGGAGAATATGATTGTCGGGAATGTCGCCCTTTATGGAGCGACTTCCGGGAACGCTTACATAAACGGGATAGCTGGAGAGAGATTCTGCGTGCGGAATTCCGGAGCTGCTGCGGTAGTGGAAGGGGTAGGAGATCACGGATGCGAGTATATGACCGGTGGAAAAGTGGCAATCATCGGAAAGACCGGAAAAAATTTCGCGGCAGGTATGAGCGGAGGCATCGCTTATGTGCTGGACGAGACGAATTCTCTGTACAGAAATATCAATCCATCCATGATATGGATGGAAGAACTGACGGAGGATAGAGACAAGGAAGAAGTGAGAGACCTTCTGGAACAGCATGTAAAAAGAACAGGGTCAAAAAAGGCGAGAAGAATACTGGACGATTTCCAGGCATATGTCCCGAAATTTAAAAAGATTATACCGAAAGATTATAAGAACCTTTTGAAATTAAGCGACAAATATCGGGAACTCGGCATGAGCATGGAAGAAGCAAAGATCAAAGCTTTTTATGAAAGCACAGGGCAGACAGACTGGGAGGAACAGAAAGAATGGGAAAACCGACAGGATTTTTAGAATATAAAAGAAAGATTGGAGCTGTGAAGAAACCCGAAGAGAGAATCCATGATTTTCAGGAGTTTCACCGGCCCTTACCTGAGCAAGAACAGCGAAAGCAAGGCGCAAGGTGTATGGCCTGCGGGATTCCGTTCTGTCAGTTCGGGGAAGAGTTAAATGGGATGACATCGGGCTGTCCTCTTCACAACCTGGTGCCGGAATTTAATGATCTCGTCTACAGAGGAAGGATGGATCAGGCATATCAGAGACTGCAGCAGACGAACTGTCTGCCGGAATTTACATCCAGGGTATGTCCGGCTCTCTGCGAGGCGGCATGCACTTGCGGTGTCCATACGGAACCGGTGTCCACAAAAGAAAATGAGCGCGCCATCATCGAATATGCATTTTCTCATGGCCTTGTGGATGCGGCTCCCCCAAGCGTGCGTACCGGGAAAAAGGTAGCGGTCATCGGAAGTGGGCCGGCCGGTCTTTCCGCAGCTTTGCTGCTGAATAAACGAGGACACAGTGTGACGGTTTTCGAGCGCAGCGACCGGATTGGGGGACTGCTTATGTATGGGATCCCCAATATGAAGCTGGACAAGTCTGTCATCGAAAGAAGAAGAAGGATGATGGAGGAAGAAGGAATCACATTTGTGACTGGCACGGACGCAGCCCAGGAAGGAAAGGCGCAGGAAATCCAGGATGAGTTTGACAGGATTATCTTGGCATGTGGAGCATCCAGGCCAAGGGACATCAACGTACCTGGAAGAGATGCGAAAGGGATCCGTTTTGCTGTAGACTTCCTGTCAGAAGTGACAAAGGCACTCTTGGACAGCCGTTTTGCAAATGTGCCATATAAGCTGGCAAAAGGCAGACATGTCGTTATCATCGGCGGCGGAGATACAGGAAATGACTGTGCAGGGACAGTGATCCGTCTGGGGGCGCGATCTGTCGTACAGTTAGAGATGATGCCCAAACCATCAGAGAAAAGAGAGGAAAGAAACCCATGGCCGGAATGGCCAAAAGTACGCAAGACAGATTATGGACAGGAAGAAGCAATCTGTTTGTTCGGGGAGGATCCAAGAGTTTACCAGACGACGGTCAAGGAATTTGTCAAAAATGAAAAAGGGGAAGTGCGCGGGGTTAAGACGGTACGGCTGGAATTCAAAAAAAACCGGGATACCGGACATACCGAGACGGTTTTTGTGAAAGGGAGTGAGCGGACAATACCGGCCGATCTGGTATTGATTGCCGCTGGTTTTACCGGAGCGGAGGAGTATGTGATGGATGCTTTTCAGGTAGAGAAGACAGAGAAAAATACGGTTATGGACAGAAAATATCAAACGTCGAGGAAGAATATCTTCACGGCAGGAGATATGAGAAGAGGCCAGTCGCTGGTTGTATGGGCCATAAAAGAGGGAAGGGAGGCGGCAAAGGCGGTGGATCGCTCACTTATGGGCTATACAAATCTTCGGTAGCCAGGTTGCATCTTGCAGGGGAAAACGAAGCGGATTATAATAAAAAGAAAGACTGGCGCTTGTATGGAGGATAAAAATGGGAAAATATGAAAAATGGAAAATCCTGCAGATCATAGAAGAGGAAGATGTGAAGTTTATTCGTCTGCAGTTTGTAGATTTGTTCGGAACGATCAAAAATATTGCAGTCACAGCCGGGCAGATGGAAAAGGCGCTTGCCGGAAAGTGCATGATCGAGGGACAGCGTGTCCACGGAATGCGGGAGCTGGGGTATGGCTCTTTGTTCTTGCAGCCGGATATTGATACATTCTCGATTCTTCCGTGGCGGCCGCAGCAGGGGAAGGTAGCGCGGTTTTTGTGTGATTTGACCGACCGGGAAGGGAGGCGGATCCAGGAAAGCCCAAGGCAGATTCTCAGGAATGTTCTTTTAAAGGCAGAAGAGGAAGGGTATGATTTCGATATTGATCCGGAGTGCGAGTTCTTCCTTTTCGAGACGGACGAAGAGGGGAATCCGACGACATACACGAGGGAAAAGGCGAATTATCTGGACGTTGCTCCGCTGGACCAGGGAGAGAATGTGAGGAGAGATATGATCCTTACCCTGGAAGAGATGGGATTTGAGATTCAGTCTTCCCACCATGAGGATGCGCCTGCACAGCACGAAGTAGATTTCAGGCAGGCGAAAGGGATAAGGGCGGCAGATCAGATTGTGACTTTCCGGACAACCGTGCGGACGATCGCGCAGCGTCATGGCCTGCATGCTACATTCATGCCGAAACCGCGCACCGATCTGCCGGGTTCATCTATGGCGATCCATATTACCGGATTTCAGGACGGAAAAAATATTTTTGCAGATGAGCAGGCAGAAAACGGGCTCAGCCAGGAAGCATACTCGTTCATAGCCGGACTCCTGGCTCACATGAACGGGATGGCAGCTATTGCAAACCCAATCATCAATTCTTACAAAAGGCTGAAATCCGGTTTCCACGCACCGACAGAACTTTTCTGGTCGCTTACCGACCGAGAGGCGCCGATCCGTGTGACAAAAGGGAGCGAAGGACAGGTCAGGATCGAATGGCTGTTGCCCGACGGGGCAGCCAATCCCTATATGCTCATTGCATTTGCGGTGGCGGCAGGACTTTCCGGTATCCGTGAAAAGATGGTTCCTTTAAAAGCAGGAGAAAAGGCAGGGGCTTTGCCGGGGACACTCAAAGAGGCGCTGCAGGCTTTTGGACAGGATACGTTTTTGCAGAAAATCTGCGGGAACCGATATGCCGATGTGTATATCCGGGAAAAATCAAAAGAGTGGGATCTCTACACAAAAGAGGTAACAGACTGGGAGCTGAGGGAGTATTTACACAGGTTTTAGTGCAGAGCAGGGAGCAAGAGAATGGGAAGTATTATCATTGCACTGCCGCGGCCAGCAGATGTGGAGAAAATCAGGGAAATACTGATCCGGCATGGTTTCCGGAATGTGTACACAGCGGGGAGCGTATCGGCGGTTCTGCAGGAGACGGAGCGTCTTTCCCACGGGATTGTAATCAGCGGGATCAGACTTTTGGATGCGGACTATACAGAACTTCTGGACTGTCTGCCAGAATATTTTGAACTGCTTCTTTTGGATTCAAGACAGAAGGTCAGTGCCCGGAGGCAGTCAGGACTTGTGGCGGTAACGATGCCGGTCAGGGTAAACGAATTGATCAGTACGGTCCGTATGATGATTGAGCATGTCAACTGCCGTGCAAATCAGAAAAAGAAATCGAAACCGAGGCGTACGGAGAAGGAGGAAAATTACATTCGGAACGCCAAATATGTGTTGATGGAGCGCAACCATATGACCGAAGAAGAGGCGTTTCGGTATATCCAGAAAAGCAGTATGGATACAGGCACGAATATGGCAGAGACGGCTCAGATGATATTGGCTTTGATTTACAATGAAATATAATGTTTTCTGATACAGAAAAGGTAAGCGAAGAAAAAGAAGGGTATGAACCGTTCAGGGGCATATCCTTTTTTATATCATGCAGATGGAGATGGATAGTGTTGCCCGCATGATCCGGGATATGCTACAATAACAAAAACGATACTTGCAGCAGGGGGAACAGAATCTCGTGTCGTTGTTGTTCCCCGCATCTGTGATCAGCCTTACAAAAATTGAGAAGAAATAAAAGTAAATACAGCCAATACTAGGAGGTGTCAAGATGGGAAAATATATTATGGCGCTGGACGCGGGAACGACGAGCAACCGCTGTATTCTGTTTAATCAAAAAGGAGAGATCGTAAGCGCCGCACAGAAGGAGTTTACCCAGTATTTCCCAAAACCAGGATGGGTAGAGCACGATGCAGACGAAATCTGGTCCACGCAGCTTGGAGTGGCGGTGGAAGCCATGAGTAAGATCGGGGCATCCGCCAAAGACATTGCAGCTATCGGAATTACCAACCAGAGGGAGACTGCCGTCGTGTGGGAAAAAGAGACGGGGAATCCTGTCTGTCATGCCATTGTCTGGCAGTGCCGGAGAACGGCGGAATACTGTGATGAGTTGAAAGAGCGCGGGCTGGAGGAATGGTTTCGAAGAAAGACAGGGCTTACCATCGATGCTTATTTTGCGGGGACAAAGCTCAGATGGATTCTGGAAAATGTGGACGGAGCGCGTGAGAAGGCGCAAAAAGGGGAACTTTTATTTGGAACGGTAGAGACATGGCTGATCTGGAAACTGACAAAGGGAAGAGTCCATGTGACAGATTATTCCAATGCTTCACGGACAATGATGTTCAATATCAACACACTGGAATGGGATGAAGAGATACTGGAAGTTCTGGGAATCCCAGCTTGTATGCTGCCGAGAGCGGTACCGTCAAGCGCTGTTTACGGGCAGACGGATCCGGCATTTTTCGGGGGATCTATTCCCATCGGGGGAGCGGCCGGAGATCAGCAGGCCGCACTGTTCGGCCAGACGTGCTTTGAAGCAGGAGGAGCAAAAAATACTTACGGTACGGGGTGTTTTCTTCTGATGAACACCGGAGAAAAACCAGTGTTTTCCCAGAATGGGCTTGTAACAACCATTGCCTGGGGATTGAATGGAAAAGTAAACTATGCCCTGGAAGGATCCATTTTTGTAGCAGGCGCTGTCATTCAGTGGCTGAGGGATGAGATGCGGCTTATCGATTCGGCGGCGGATTCCGAGTATATGGCCCAAAAGGTAGACGATACGAATGGATGTTATGTGGTTCCGGCTTTTACCGGTCTGGGAGCGCCGTACTGGGATCAGTATGCAAGAGGAACGATCGTGGGCATTACGAGGGGAGTCAATAAGTGCCACATCATCCGGGCGGCTCTGGAATCGCTTGCTTATCAGGTGCACGATGTCATACGCGCCATGGAAGCAGACTCAGGAATCCCGCTTACATCTCTGAAAGTGGACGGGGGAGCCAGCGCCAACAATTTTCTGATGCAGGTACAGGCAGATATCAACCGCACCCCGGTCAAACGTCCAAAATGCGTGGAGACGACGGCGATGGGAGCCGCTTACCTGGCGGGACTTTCAGTAGGGTACTGGTCTGATACGGAAGAAATCCGGAAAAACTGGGCTATGGATCGGGAATTTCTGCCGAAGATGGGGGAAGAGGAGAGAAAGGCAAAACTCAAAGGATGGAAAAAAGCGGTTCGGTATGCCTTTGACTGGGCCAGAGAGGAATAGACAAACTAAGGCATATAATTGTATTAAATAACGAAAAAAATAAAAAAAGATGGACAATACTGTACAAATATACTAATATAGATATATGCTGTTTGGAACAAAATGTGTTTGATCCTGTTCCCGCTTCCGGTGGAGAGGCCGGCGGCGCACAAAGGGTATAGAAAAGAATACGGAGGTAGAAGGAATGAAAGGAAATGTAATCGTAGGACAGTCTGGCGGTCCGACCGCTGCAATAAATTCCAGTCTCGCGGGGGTTTACCGCACAGCAAAAGACAGAGGAGCGAAAAAAGTATACGGAATGCTTCACGGCATCCAGGGACTTCTGGAAGAAAAGTATATCGATCTCTCCGAACACATCACAAATGAACTGGACGCAGAGCTTCTGAAACGTACGCCGGCGGCGTATCTTGGATCTTGCCGGTATAAACTTCCGGAAATCCACGAAGACAGGGAAGTGTATGAAAAGATCTTCGCGATCCTGGAAAAACTGGAGATCGAAGCGTTCATCTACATCGGAGGAAACGACTCCATGGATACCATCAAAAAGCTCTCCGATTACGCGATCGTGACAGGATTTAAAACCCGTTTCATCGGATGTCCAAAGACGATCGACAATGACCTGGCTCTTACAGACCACACACCAGGATATGGAAGTGCGGCAAAATATATCGGAACATCCATCAAAGAAATCATCCGCGACAGCTTCTGTCTGGAATACAGCAAAGGCCTCGTAACGATCGTGGAAATCATGGGACGAAATGCAGGCTGGCTGACAGGAGCAGCGGCACTGGCAAAAGGAGAAGACTGCGCAGGACCGGATATGATCTATCTCCCAGAGCTGACATTCGATCTTGATAACTTTATGGAACGGATCAAAGACCTTCTTGCAAAGAAAACATCCGTTGTTGTGGCAGTATCCGAAGGAATCCATCTGGCAGACGGAAGATATGTGTGCGAACTCGGAACAAGCGTGGACTTCGTGGATGCATTCGGACATAAGCAGCTTACCGGAACAGCTGCATATCTGGCAAACTATGTGGCGCACGAAATCGGATGCAAGACAAGAGCGATCGAGCTGAGCACACTTCAGAGATCCGCATCACACTGTGCGTCCAGAGTGGACATCCTGGAAGCATACCAGGTAGGCGGTGCAGCAGTCAAAGCGGCAGACGAAGGAGACAACGGAAAAATGGTTGTACTCAAACGTCTCTCCGACGATCCGTATCAGTGCAGCACAGAAGTCAAAGACGTTCATAAGATCGCAAACGACGAAAAACTGGTACCTAGAGAATGGGTAAACGAAGAAGGAACATACGTGACAGACGAATTTGTGACCTATGTAAAACCACTCATCCAGGGAGACGTATCACCAGTTATGGTAGACGGAATCCCGAGACATTTGTATAAACCACACTAGAATTTAATGTATAGGGGACGTGTTCCAACGAGAAGGTACACGTCCCCTATATTGCGGTACGCGGACAAATTGTGTGTGAATCATAAGAAAAGCGTTGATTTGTAGAGACAGATCGGCGCTTTTTTTATGCTTTTTTCTATTGCGTATGTTTGGATTGTGCTTCCTACAATCCGGAATACTCCGAGAGCAAACAGAGCGACCAAAAATAAAAAGAAATTATAGTATGAAAAGAAAAATTAATAAATAATAAAAATATAAAAATCTATTGAAAAAGAAATAATAACAGAGTAAAATTAAAAATAAGAAAAAAATAATGATAATTAAAGGGAGGAGGTGCGAATTATGGGGAAATTTAGGGCATATTTTTTGATGATAGTATTTGCATTGTTTTTATCAGGGTGTAACTCTGAGCCAAAGGAAGAAGAGAACACAGTCACGGAATATTTTTCTGAAGAAAAATTAAAGATGCCGGAAGAACTGTCGAGTTGCTTTGACTTTAGATGTGATGACAATGGGGATTACCTGGCAATCGGTCAGACTCTTGATCAGGGAACGATAGCCTGGAAGTCGCAGGATGAAGGAAAGACGTGGGAGGCAGACCTAACACTCCCGGAAGAATGGAAGAAGAGTCTTGTGACGGAAGCACAGTTTACAGAAGATGGAGGGATTTTCTGTATCATTGCAAAAGATGCCCTGAACATGACAGATCAAGTTCCCCCCCCCGGTATGTTTTATCTATGTGACGCCGGAAGGACAGTTCGAAGAGAAGAAGATGGCTGCAGAAAAGGATGGACTCAGTGATATCGTCTGTCAGAATGGTATCGTGTACGGAAGAAATACAAATGGTATTATTAAGGGATATGACTATAAGACTGGGGAAGAGAAAAAATCTTTTGGCCAGTCGGATATGTTCGTTAACCAGTTTACATTGGCAGAAGATCGAATTATTGCCATCGGAATAGATCGGGTCGACCAGTATGATTTAAATACCGGAGCAGTCCTGGAGACAAGCGAAAAGATGAGTAGCAGTTTTGTGGAATTGTCATCCCGCAGTCAGGGATATAATTCTAAGATGTGTTACGATGCAGCGGAAAATGTAATTTTTTACATAGGGATAGACGGGATGTTCCGTTATGATATAGAAAAAGAAAGCCTGGAACAGATGCTGTATGGCGAAAACCATGCATTTTCCGATGTGAAAGGATACCTTACAGATGTCTCAATGCTGGACAATAAAATTGTAATTAATTATGTAGATAAAAACAGAAAGCCAATTGTATGGATTTATACATATATAGAAGAGGGAATCCAAGTAAAAATGGTAAAAGAGCTGACAGTATATTCCCTCTGGCAAGATAATATGATGCAAGATCTTGTAAATAAATTTAACTCTGCACAAGATAAGATTCATGCCAATTATGAATATGATGTGACATGGGAAAATGGGGTCACACCTAATGATGCAATCAGCAAGCTGAACACAAAGATTGCTGCAGGGGACGGACCGGATGTTTTGCTGTTGGATAAACTCAATGCGGATTCATACATAGAAAATGGTCTTTTACGGAATATTTCGAGTGTATTGGATGAAAAGGAACATTATACAAACATCGCGGCACCGTTTGAGAGAGATGGAAAAATCTATGGTGTACCAATGGAGTTTCATCTTATGGCCATTCATGCAGAAAAGAAGGCGGTAAACTCCATTGGATCACTCGGAAAACTGGCGGATTATCTGGAGAATTACCACAAGGCACACCCAGATCGTCTGACGCTTGACCGGTGGGAAAGCGATAACTATATGGAAGTATTTTTCCAGACTTATTTTCCGGATCTTTTGGAGGATGGAAAGTTAGAAAAAGAAGAGCTGGGAGATTTTTACATGAATCTTGAGAGAATCCATCATGTATCGGAATATGACTGGACGGTAAATCGTACAGGAGAAGGAAATGATATGATCAGTTTGGAACATCTATGGCTTAGTGATAACTGGTGGTCGGAAGGGATTCTTGCAATGGGCGAATTGGATGTATCGATCAGCGGAGTGCTTGGGTGTGACGATGTGGAGCGGCTTTATTACTATGGAGATATAAGAAAAGGGTTATCGTACGATTATTTTAGGAGAGACGGAAAACCAATCTTTGTGCCTCGTATGATTTTAGCAGCCAGCGGAAATGGAAGATATGGAGAAGAGGCAGAAGATTTTATCTCCTATTGTTTGACTTCGAAAGCAATGAAAGAAAGGATGGGGGGAAATGGTTTCCCAATTAATCGGGAAGCGTTTAAGTATCCATTTACACTAGGAATTGATGATAAAGAAACCATGAAGAACAGTAAAGGAAAGGAGATAGAACTTCCATGCAAGAGTCTCCCTAAGAAAGAACAGGAAAAATTTTTCGATATGGTAGATGGACTGGAGGAATACACCTACATCGACACGACCATCAAAGAAATCGTGATGGAGCAGGCAGAGAAGTATATCAATGGAGAAGGGACGTTGGAAGAATGCACGGCACTGGCAGCAGAAAAGGTAAATCTTTATCAACAGGAATAAAGAAGAAGAGAGCAGGAATTTGTTTTATTCTGCCAGGTTTTCTCGGCGTGTTCTTGTTTTCCATTCTGCCGTTTTTCGATGTGGTAAGGAGGGCTTTCAGCAATACATCGGGGACGACGTTCGCCGGATTTCGGAATTTTGCCACAGTTTTGCAAAATGAAGCGTTTTTGCTGAGTGCAAAAAATACTGCGCGGTTCATCCTGACAAGCGTACCGCTGCTTTTGTTCCTGTCGCTTCTGATGGCTTGCTATATCAATGCACGGATTGTACATAAAGGGATCGTGAAGGCGGTCATTTTATTCCCAATGGTCATACCGGTATCTACGACGACATTGTTTTGCAGGCTGTTGTTTGACGATGCCGGTATGATGAACGGGACGATCAGGGCATTCGGCGGCGATCCGATCCGGTGGATGGACAGTGGATATGTGTTCTGGGTGCTTGTGCTTCTGTACATATGGAAGAACATTGGATTTTGCGTCATTCTCTGGTGTGCGGCTATGGATGCGATCCCGAAGGAGATTTATGAGACGGCGAAGCTTGACGGAGCCGGGTTTTTTACAAGGATGGGGCGGATCATTCTGCCAATCTTGTCTGCCTCGGCATTTATCATTGTCCTCCTGCTTGTGCTGAACAGTTTCAAAGTCTTTCGGGAGTCTTATATGCTTACTGGGAACTACCCGCATCGGTCCATCTATATGACACAGAATGTATTTAACAACTGGTTCCAGAGTTTCTCAGTGGAAAAAATGGCCGCAGGTGCAGTTATAGTGGCTCTTGTGCTGGCAGCGTTTGTGATGATGCTTCAAAAGCGGCTGATGATGAGGTTGGATGAAAGATGAAAAAGATGCAGAAAGCGGGAAAGTTCATATTTGGATGTATGGTCATAGTCGTCTTCTGTCTGCCTGTGGTGTTCCTCTTTACCGGTTCGCTGAAAGGGACGGAGGAGCTAAGAGAAAGTCTGGGTGCAGTCATATCAGGAGGAGAGGGCTCATTTCAGTGGAGTTTTTTTCCAGCATATCCGACCTTGCGGCATTATGTGGAGGTTGTGTTTGACAGCCCGGAATTCTGGACATTGTTTTGGAATTCTGTCCGTATGACCGGACTGATCCTTCTGGGACAGATCATTGTCGGCATCCCGGCGGCGTGGGGATTTGCAAGATACCGGTTCACACGGCCGGTCTTTCGGATTTATATGATCCTGATGATGATCCCGTTCCAGGTACGGATGGTGTCCGAGTACTTACTTTTGAGGAGACTGGAACTTTTGGATTCACTTTGGGGAATCGTACTTCCAGCTGTGTTTTCTACGTATCCGGTGTTTATTCTGTTTCAGTTCTTTGTGAGCATACCTGAGGAAGTACTGGATGCGGCCAGAATCGACGGTGCGTCAGAGACAAAGATTTTTTTGAAAATCGGCGTGCCGATTGGAAAAGCTGGGATCTGCAGCTCCTTGATGTTGAGTTTTGTGGAATACTGGAATCTGATCGAACAACCGATGACATTTTTGGATACAAAATCGCTTTGGCCGCTGTCTCTTTACATGCCGCAGATCACAGAGGCAAGAACCGGTGTTTCCTTTGCCATCTCGATACTGGTAATGATCCTGCCGTTTTTTGTATTTCTGGCAGGACAGGAGTATATGCAGAAAGGCATTGCAGCTTTTATGAAAGACGAATGATTCAGGAGAGAGAAAAATGCGTAATAAAGTAATCAGAGCAGGTGTGATTTTTTTGGTTATTGCAGCACTCTGCACAGTCATTTCCAGAGGGCTCTATGTGGCTTCCATCGCCAATGTGACACTGCAGACTCCGCGAATGTACACGCTGAACCACGACATCGAAATGTACGGGATCGTAGAACAGAGCCGTGAATTTGTTGTGCTGGCACAAGCCAATCAGATCGTTACAGATATCTATGTGAAGACAGGGCAGGAAGTGAAAGTAGGAGATCCGCTGTTTGCGGTGGATATGGAGTATCTCGGGCAGCAGATTGACAGCCTGGAAAACGAGATAGCACAGCTTGAGTACCAGATTCGAGATGCCAAGAACCAGGAGGCAGATAGACGAAATCAAGAAGCGCTTGCGCAGAAGCAGGCAAAGGAAAATTATGATAGGACTGCTGCCAAATGGGAGAAGCAGCTTGCAAAAGATGCAAAGGCGGTGGAAGATGCAAGGAGGGCGTACGAGGAAAGCTTAAAGAAAAAGCCGGAGAACGGAGACGAACAGGCGGGGGAGGCGCAGGCGGAACAGGATCAGCTCCTGGCGGCTTTAAAAGAGGCAGAAGCCCAGTATGAGGCCAGCGTATCTCAGAAAGAGGACGAGCTTTTCACGGCGGGACAGAATCTGGAGTCAAGTAAAGTTACAGGGGCGGACTCTACATCCGAAGAGCAGCTTCAGCTTCAGAAGGAACAGACAGAGAAAAACCTGTCACAGCTGACGGAACTGGCAGACCGGGAGGGAAAGATCGTGTCAAGCGCGGCTGGGATGGTCTCGGAAATCCTTGTAAGGACAGGAGAATTTACCCCGTCTACAGCCAGTGCCCTGGTGGCGGATATGTCTTCCGGAATCAAACTGACAGTCACGCTTGGGGCGGACGAGGCGAAGTATGTGGGGCAGGATTCTGGAGTGACCATTCGGGGAAAAGACCGGGAAGGGAAGGAAGCAGTCCTTACCAATGTGGAAATCCGTTCCATAAAGGAGAAGAAAGAAAGTGAGGATAGTTTATCCTCCTTTGAAGCAGTGATAACGTCTCCTGAAACAGTGTTTGCCCCCGGAACCAATGTGAGTGTGGAGATCCGTAATCAGTCTGCAGAGTATGATACGTGCATTCCGCTCCAGGCACTTCACGAGGAAGGGGCAGACAGATATGCGGTCTACATCACGGAAGAAAAAGATACGATGATAGGGAAAGAGCTTGTGGCGAGGAAAGTTATGGTAAAGGTAATCGATCAGGATGCAGAGTTTGCCGCCGTGGACAGTGATACGTTGTCGAGCCAGCAGAACATCATTTACACAAGCGACAAGACGATCGAGGACGGAACAACAGTAAGGGAAAAAGATTGAACATGAAAAAGAAAAGCATTGTCTTAAGTATTGTGCTGATCTTTGCAGGGATCCTTTTATTCGGGCTGGCAGTCGGGGAGATGGCGAAGATCCGTGCAATACAGAAAAAACTATTTGTAAGGCTGAGCAGTGAAACGAATGTACAAAGTGCGCAAAATACGACAGAACAGTTTCTGGAAAAAGAGACCGGTCAGATTGTCTTTTGGTCAGAAGAAAAGAGGCAGTACTGTGAAAATCCAGACCTTGGCAGGACAATGGACGTAAAAGAAATCATCTATTGCGGCGTTCTGTCTGTCTTATCCCCGGAATGCAGTTCCATTTATAAGTCTGAGGCGGACGGAGAGTGTGTGATCGATGAAAAGACGGCGGAAGTCTTGTTTGGAAGTACAGAAGGGAAAGGTCAGACGGTCCGGGCAGGAGATAAGGACTATATCATTTCCATGGTTATAGAAGGAAAGGAAGGGTTGTTTATCCGGACAGCCCACGAAGGAGAAATGATGCAGTACATGACTGTGCAGCCCGGGAAGGCGGATGAAAAGAAAAATCTTCTGCAAAAGGTAATGACAAATTATGGAGTAGGCGGGGAGGAAATGCAGCTTTCACTTTTGTATTTTCTCACGGCATGTATCCTTTCCATGATTCCAGCCGGGTGCGCAGCAGCTGGAGCAGCGCATGTGTGCCGCATGGTAAAGGAAAGGAAGAGAAAAGAGACAATGGGGTGGATCGGAAGCGCAGCCGCGGGAACGGTGTCCGCAGTCGTGGTATTTCTGATTTGTATACGTTTTTTTCAGTCCGACCCGGGAATCGCCCTTTATCCGCTCTCGGATTTTGAAGGATGGTCCCAACAGATGCGTCTGCTGACAGGACAGATCAGAGAACTGCTGGATATGGAAAAGCCATGGATACTCGGTACATTTTTCGAAACGTTCCGGAACTGTTTGGCCTATACTGCACTGGCAGCTCTGTGTCTTGCCGGTGGAATTAAGAAAAGAACATACATGAAAAAAGAAGAGGAGTGATAACGAAATGTTAGGATTGACAAGAAGACAGGCAGAAGTGATGAATATTCTCTGGGAGGCGCAGAAACCGATGATCGCCTCAGAGATCGTAAAGGCAAAGGAAGATCTGAATATCAATACGGTGCAGGCAGCACTGAGAAGTCTGATAAAGAAGGAATACATCGAAGTAGCGGAAATCGTATACAGTGGTACGGTTCTCACGCGGAGTTACCGACCACTTGTAGAGCGGGAAGAGTTTGCAGATGATGTGGAACAGGGTATCAAAAACATGCTCCGGAAAGAAACATTGTTTGCCCATTATATCGATGAGATTGACGATTCAGATATTCTGCAGAAGTTGGAAGAAGTTATTGATAAGAGGAAGAGGGAACTGGAGGAAGAATAGGTATGGAGATATCCATGGGGCCATTTTTGACCTGTTTTTTGACGATCCTGGTACTCACAGGATATCTGTATATTGTTCTGTATAAATCCAGAACAATCTTTAAGTGCAGGGTAAAGATTATCTTTGCCGTCATGGCAGTCATCATGATACGCATGCTCATACCAGTCAACTTTCCTTTTACGTATACAGTGTATTCGTATCATATACTGATTGGATTGGGCGATATTATCAATGCCCATATAGAAATTGGTGGAAAGCAAATCTTCGTTTTTGATGTCTTTGTCATTTTATGGGCCTCAGGTGCAGCCATACAGTTGGTGCGCTATATTTGGAAACGCTGGATGGTACGGAAATATCTGGAGTACTATCTCGTTACAGACAAGGAAAAGAGAGCGTATTATGATTCGTTTTTACGAGCAGCAGGCATAAAAAATATGCGGATAGCCGTGTTGCCAGGAGAGAATGGGGCAGCCATCTTCGGACTGATCCGTCCAATCATGATTTTGCCCGATTATATGTTGGAAGACCAGGATATGAGTTATATTATCCAGCATGAGATCGAGCATTACCATCATTATGATCTATGGCTGAAATGGATCGTGGATCTTCTGGCGGTTATCCATTGGTGGAATCCGCTGGTGTATCTGATGCGCCGGGAGTTGAACAATGTACTTGAGCTTTCCAACGACTATGTTGTGACAAAAGAGATGACGGAAAGGGAAAAAGTAGATTATGCTCAGACCTTGCTGAAAATAGCAAAGCTAAAGCAAAAAAGAAACCGGTATGCTCTGAATCTTGCAGATGGAGGCTGTCTGGAGATAAGGGTCCGCCTGCTCATGGAACCAAAAGAGCCAAAAACGAGAAAGCAGCGTCTGACGATATTGGGACATATGATTTTTATCGGCCTTGTCATGCTGGTTTCTGTGATCGTTGTTCCGGAAGTGTCGTATAGAGAAGAAATAAAGTTACGAAATGAAGAAGAGGGAAGTTTTGAAATGACTCCTGAAAATGCGTATTTTATTAAGACGGAAGAAGGGTACGACGTATATGCGGATGGGATATACAGAGGAACAATGGAAGAAATAGATGAGACATTCAAAGAAATGGGGATCCCAGTTTATGAAGAAAAGGGAGAACAAGAACAATGAGCAGAAAGATTGCAGTAACCGGAGCCAATGGTTTTCTTGGTTCCAGAGTGGCGGCGTATTATCAGGAGAGGTATGAGACGATCGGCTACACGAGACAGGAGCTGGATTTTACAGACAGAGAGAAAGCAAAGAAGGTGATCAAAAGGGATCATCCGGATATTTTGATCCATACGGGAGCCATATCAGATACAAGTGCTTGTGAAGAGAACCCACAGTTGTCGTGGAAAGTCAATGTGGAAGGAGTAAGCAATCTTGCCAGTGTATGTGGAGAACTGGGGATTCGGCTGATTTTCTGTAGTTCTGATCAGGTCTACATGGGAAACCAGGTTCGGACACCACACAGGGAGAATGAAAAGCTTTGTCCCGTGTCCGCGTATGCATGTCAGAAACGAAAGGCCGAGCAGGAGGCGTTGCGTCTGCAGCCGGATACGGTAGCTCTTCGGCTGAGCTGGATGTTTTCCGCGGACAGGAGAGAAGGCAAGGAGCATGGGACGCTTTTTTCCAGTATCCGGGATGCAATACAGAACGGGTGCGAGATACGCTATCCGGTTCATGATTATCGGAGTATCACAGATGTGTGGGAAGTAGTCAGAAATATGGAAATCATGTTTCAGGCGCCAGCCGGGATCTACAATTTTGGAAGTGAAAATGATCTCAGTATGTACGAAGTTGTAAAGAGAGTTCTTGCGCATATCGGGAAAGGGCAGAACCTTTTAAAGAAAAATGAGGAAGCATTTGCGGGGGATCCCCGCAATCTGAGGATGGATATTGAGAAATGTAGAGCTGCCGGCGCGGTGTTTCGGACGACCGCGGAAGCGCTGGAGGCAGCAGGAGAGACGATGTTTATTACGAACCCTCCATTATAATAAAAAACTCCCGTAAAAGGGAGGATGCCGGGTAGCTGATCGGCTCAGCTCCCGACATATATTATGAAAAAGTTTATTCAAAAGGTATTTTACCTGCGTCGTCTTTGACTTTTGTATGTTGTTTTCCTTTGATGATTTTAGTATAGCTTTTATTCATGAAAAAAGAGTGTTCAAGAAGTGAAGCTTTGTAAAACAAAACATGAACAAAATATGAACGCAGGAAATCCGATTGTGCAGGTTGTACACAGATGCCTATTTTCTGAAAATAAAATGTGGCAAACCGTCTTTTTCAGGAACTTCCACATGTCCCTGGATAAGTGGAAGGGCATAGCGGAGAAAATCTTCTGTCACGTCGGAACCGTCATTGCAGATCCATTCCGCCGGAACTGGTTTTTCGGCGTTGCATATCTGATTCACATCAGCTGTGCCAAGTTCCATTTCGTAAGGCTCGTCTTTCACACGGTTAAATGTGATCATTACACCTGTGTCCCCCAGAAGAGCGCGCTCTACCGCGTAGGATCCTGCAGCCTTTGCCTCCTCCACATCAGTTGCAGACAGGCAGGAGGAAGAACAGCGCTGGCAGACATTGAGTTCTACAGAGCGGACTTTGACGCCAAGCTTGTCTTTCACGAGATTTTCCAGGTATTTTCCGGAGCCGGTCAGCATCTTGTGTCCGAAGTTGTCGGTGCCGACTTCGCTCGCGTATTCGCATATAAATGTGCCTTTGTCATCGTGGATTCCCTCAGAGATACACACAACGAGGTTAGATGTCGTTTCGAGTGCCGTCTTTACCTGACTGATGAATGCTTCCTGGTCAAAGTCGGTCTCTGGAAGATAAATCAGAACAGGGTTGTCTCCCTCGAATTTGCGGGCAAGGGCAGATGCAGCCGTGAGCCATCCTGCATGGCGTCCCATGATCTCTACAATGGTCACGGATTTTTTATTGTCATATACAGAGGCGTCCACGGCGATTTCACGCACAGTGGTGGCGACATATTTGGCAGCGCTTCCAAATCCAGGGGTGTGGTCTGTGAGTACAAGGTCATTATCGATTGTTTTCGGGACACCGATAAATCGGATCGGGCTTTCAATGGAAGCTGCGTAGCGTGAAAGCTTGCTGACAGTATCCATGGAGTCGTTTCCTCCGATATAGAAGAAAAGGCCGATCTCATACTCGTCAAATTTGCGGAATAATTCCAGATATACCGGATCATCCAGATTTTCCGGAAGTTTATAGCGGCAGGAACCAAGATATGCCCCAGGTGTCGTCGGAAGCAGCTCGATAGAGCCATCTTCCATGAGTGTAGACATATCCATGACATGACCGTTTAAAAATCCTTCGATACCGTTGACCATTCCGTATACATGGTCTACAGACACATCTTCAAGTCCCTTTTTGGCTACTCCGTAAAGGCTCCCATTGATGACGGCAGTCGGTCCGCCGGATTGTCCAACAAGTAAATTTTTTCCCATAGTTATCAGTCCTCCAGTTTTTTGCTTTGAGTCCAGTATAACGAAAAAATCTGAAATTTGCATCTTTTTTGTGTAATCTTCTTGGAAAAAGGGGAAAAAAAGATTATACTAAAGGCATCAATCGCCTAAAATTATGGAATGGGGGAAATTTATGAAATACATTACATTTGCAATACCATGTTATAATTCACAGGACTATATGGAGAGGGCTATCGAGTCGGTTCTCGTCGGCGGAGACGATGTGGAGATCATCATCGTAAACGATGGTTCCAAAGACCGGACAGAGGAGATCGCAAAGGAATATGAAGAAAAGTACCCAAATATCGTAAAGGCCATCAGTCAGGAAAACGGGGGACACGGAGAAGCGGTCAATACCGGACTTTCACATGCATCGGGGAAATACTTTAAGGTAGTGGACAGCGACGACTGGCTGGATGAGGAGGCGCTGAAAAAGGTGCTGGAGACACTGAAGGATTTTGAGGAGAAAGACCAGGATCTTGATATGCTCATCTCAAACTATGTATATGAGAAGGTAGGGGTGGAGCACAAAAAAGTCATCCATTATAGAAATGCTCTTCCTCAGAATGAGATTTTCGGGTGGAGTGATATCGGACGCTTTCGGATCGATCAGTATATTCTGATGCATTCTGTGATCTATCGGACAGAGCTTCTTAAGCTGATCCAGTTAAAGCTTCCAAAGCATACATTTTATGTGGATAATATTTATGTCTATTATCCGCTTCCTGCCGTTAACACGATCTACTATTTGGATGTGAATCTGTACCGCTACTATATTGGCCGTGATGATCAGTCAGTCAATGAGAAGAATATGATCAAACGGATCGACCAGCAGCTTTTTGTCACAAAAACTATGATCGATATGTATCAGATGAAGCGCATTACCAATAAAAAGCTGAAGTCCTATATGATCAAGTATCTGGCGATCATGATGACGGTGTCTTCCATCATCTGTATCCGTTCAAAGAAGGAGGAGAACCTGAAAAAGAAGAAGGAACTCTGGCAGTATCTTAAGAAGCGGGATTACAGAACGTACTTTAAGATCCGTTACGGAATTCTCGGGCAGACAATGAATCTTCCAGGAAAACCAGGACGAAAAATTTCCTCCATGGGGTATTCCGTCATGCGCAGGATCATCGGATTTAATTAAATATGCATAAAGAAACAGCCATAGGGCATACTACTCTGTAAAGATCAGTAAAGGAGTAAGATGACTATGGCTGTTAATTTTTCACAGAGCAGGACAAAAGAGAATCTTATGAGAGCATTTGCAGGGGAAAGCCAGGCGAGAAACCGATACACGATTGCTGCGGAAGAAGCGGAGAACAAAGGGTTCTATGCGCTGAAAGAGATCTTTTTGTTCACGGCGGAGCAGGAGAGGGCGCATGCGGCCAGGTTTTATGAATTCCTGAAACAGGAAGCGGGCAATACGATCGAAATCGATGGCACCTATCCGGTAGATCAGTCAGAAAGCCTTGTGGAACTTTTGAATATGGCGGCTCACAATGAAAGGCAGGAGCACGAGGATGTTTACCCGGCATTTGCCAAAACAGCGGAGGAAGAAGGATTTCAGGATGTGGCCTATACATTCCGGGAAATTGCGGAAGTGGAAAAGGTTCATGGGGTGCGTTTTACGAAACTTGCGGATATGCTGAAAAATGAGACATACTATGAAAAGCCGGAAGGGGATGAGTGGATGTGTCTGAACTGCGGCTACATTTTCAAAGGGACAAAACTCCCGACTATGTGTCCAGTATGTCATAAAGAGCGAGGTTATTTTATCCCTGCATGTATGGCGCCGTATCTTGGATTTGAAGGAAGCGGATATGAAAGAAAAGGAGAGTAGATGACAGAAAATCAGAAAATCGAAAACATCTTCAATCTTGCGCTCGATGCCACAGAAGAAGAACGGAAAAAATCAGAAAACCTTGATGTGGGATACTACGAAGAAGAAAATGAATGGGATGTGATCATACTGTATCTGGGATCCTTGGAAAAAATCCGGGAGTTGTCTGAATTTGTCACTCCGCTCCTTGGCAATTTTGCTGTTGTAAGAATCCGGGAATCTATGCTCGAGAGACTTGCAGCATTGGAGGAAGTCATCTATATTGAAAAACCGAAACGACTATTTTTTGAAGTGGTAAACGGAAGAAGGGTGTCGTGCATCGATGCGGTGCAGACGCCCCGTTTTCGGCTTACCGGGAAAGGGGTGCTCATTGCAGTCATTGATTCCGGAATCGAATATGCCAACCGCGATTTTCGAAATCCAGATGGAACGACAAGGATCCGGTTTCTGTGGGATCAGACCATAACAGGCACAGGAACTCCGCCGCAAGGATACAAAATCGGGGCAGAATATACGAAGGAGCAGATTGATGAGGCTCTGAAGAGACCGGAACGCTCGGAAAGACTTGCTCTCGTGCCAAGCATTGACACATCAGGACATGGGACTGCGGTGGCCGGCATTGCGGCAGGAAATGGGAGCAACAGCCAGGGGTTCTACCGGGGAGTGGCAACGGACAGTGAGCTGATTGTCGTGAAACTTGGAAATCCTGGAAATATCGGATTTCCAAGAACGACAGAGCTGATGCAGGCAGTGGATTATGTAGTGAGAAAAGCAGAGGAGCTTGAGATGCCGGTTGCCATAAACTTAAGTTTTGGAAATACATACGGATCTCATGACGGTACCTCCCTTTTAGAGCGATTCCTGGACGTGGCGGCACAGACAGGGAGAACTGTGATCTGTGTAGGGACTGGAAATGAGGCGGCCGAGTCCGGACATACATCCGGGTACTTAAGAGAAGGGCAGGATGAGGAAATTTCCCTTGCAGTGCAAGAAAGACAAGGAGCATTCAGTGTTCAGATATGGAGCGATTACACTGATGTATTTGGAGTTGTGCTACAAGCTCCTTCGGGGGAACGGTCTGGAATGATCCGGGAAGCTCAAGGGCCGCAGAGATTCCGATTGGGAGATACGGAGATTCTTTTGTATTATGGCGAACCAAGCCCATACAGTGGACTTCAGGAAGTTTATTTGGAACTTTTGCCGTTTCAGGAATATGTAAACAGTGGAGAATGGCGGATCATTCTCATTCCGGAACAGATTGTTACCGGGAGGTATGATCTGTGGCTTCCGAGCAGCTATACGCTCAACCAGGGAACCGGATTCCTTTATCCCACAGAAGGGCGTACCTTCACGATTCCGTCCACATCGGCCAGGGTATTGTCGGTAGGGGCCATCGATGCAAGGACGATGGCCTATGCTGATTTTTCCGGGAGAGGAAGACAGGCGGCAGACGATAGGGGAAAGCCGGATATCGCGGCCCCCGGGGTCAATGTTATTTCGGCAGATCAGGAGTCTGGATATGCCGCTTTTACCGGCACTTCTTTTGCAGCTCCATTTGCATCGGGGGGCGCGGCGCTTTTGATGGAGTGGGGAATTGTAAATGGGAACGATCCCTATCTATATGGAGAGAAGCTGAAAGCGTACTTAAGGAGAGGGGCTCAGGAACTGCCCGGATATGAGAGATGGCCCAATGACCAGCTGGGATATGGTGTGCTTTGTATCAGAAATAGTATTCCTGTTTAGGCAATATTGATATTTTTATGACATTTAATTTGTTGAATACTTCTAAAAAAGTGAAAAGACGAAAAAAAAATATGTCGAATTTGACACCTCCTGTTATTTTTTGAAACCTCTACTATATATTTATTTTATCGATAAAGAACGGGAAAAACAAAAAAAGTCTATAGGGTGTTTTTCAGTAAGGAGGAAGAAAATGACGACAATTTTAACTGGAGTAGGAATGCTGATCCTTACATTGGCATTGTTCTCATTGTTCAGCATGAAAATGCCAAAAGGTTCACTTGCCATGAGCGGTATGGCAAATGCAGCAGTAGCGACATTTCTGGTGGAGGCGATCCACAAATATATTTCCGGCGATCTGTTAGGGATCGAATTTCTCCGTCAAGCAGGAGAAAATGCCGGAGGATTCGGAGGAGTAGCGGCAGCTATCTCTGTTCCGCTCTGTATGGGAACAAACCCGGTACTTGCAGTATCTGCCGGTGTTGTACTCGGACAGTTCGGTATCCTTCCTGGATTCATTGCCGGATATGTAGTTGGGCTGATCGCGCCGATCATCGAAAAGAAACTGCCGGAAGGTGTCAACGTTATTGTGGGAGCGCTGGTTATCGCTCCATTGTCTCTTGCAATCGCAACACTTACAGATCCGCTTGTCAATATGACGCTTGCAAGGATCGGAGGAACGATCACAGCAGCGGCAGAACAGTCTCCTCTTGTGATGGGATTCCTTCTCGGAGGTATCATGAAGATGATCTGTACCTCTCCGCTAAGCTCTATGGCTCTTACTGCCATGATCGGGCTGGACGGTCTGGCAATGGGGATCGCAGCGATCGCGTGTGTGGGAGGATCTTTTACAAATGGTATCGTATTCAAACGTCTGCATCTTGGAGATAAGAGCAATATCATGGCAGTTATGATGGAACCACTTACACAGGCACCGATCATCACAGCCAATCCGATTCCGATTTACGGTTCCAACTTCTTTGGAGGAGGACTTGCAGGTGTATCGGCGGCAGTATTCCATATCATCAACAATGCACCGGGTACAGCGTCCCCGATTCCGGGGCTTCTGGCACCGTTTGCATTCAATGATCCAAAGAATGTAGTTTTGGCAGTCTTCTTCGCAGCTATCGGAGGAACACTTGCAGGACTTGTAGGAAGTCAGATTTTCAAGAAGCGTTATGATAAACTGAGAAATGAAAAGCAGGAAATCTCAGTTGAAAAAGCAGCAGTAGCAGAATAAAACCCTATAGATAATCAACCAGAAAAAGAGCGCGGGATTTTGTCCTGTGCTCTTTTTCTTTTAATGGATCAGATATGTTCGCAGTATGCAAGGAGAGAATTGAGGAAAGTACGGATCTTTACGTTTCCATGTTTATCGCTTTTGCCGCGGATGTAGTCCATCTCTTTCCGAACTTGCTCAAAGTTGTAAAGTGTATTGGAAAACTCTGTAAATACTTCGTTTGAGTAATCCTCGAGTCCCAAATGTGCCAGATTGACCATTCCGGAGAGGGCAGCTCTTCGGATTCGCTGTTCGATGGATTTTGGATTGTCACTGAAATGGCTGAGAAGCTTCTGCAGAGTCTGCTGCTCCAGTGTTTCGTGATGATCGTGGAGGTATGTGATCAACGTGATAATATCTCTGCTTCCGATTTCTCCGATGATACCAAGTTTCTGAAGGATGGATGTCAGCCGATTCTGGAAAGTTTCAGACTGAGATGATCCGGACTCATCCGGCACTGAATCCCGGAATTCGGTCTCAAAAAGAGACTGGACTTTTCCAAGTGTCCGCTGCATGGAAAGACTCTTGGCTACATTTCGGATGACAGACTCTGTCTCAACTGCGTTGAGGGGTTTCTGGATGAAAAAGTGGATTCCTGCTTCATAAGCCTTTGCGATCAGTTCTTTGGAGGAAACTTGGGAGAGCATGATGAAAGCGCTGTCGGGACATATTTTCCGTGCTTCCTCCACAAATGAAATACCGTCCATCTCCGGCATCAAAAGGTCCACGATGATGATATCCGGCTTGACAACGCGGATATCATCCAGGGCGTCGTGTCCGCTTGAAGCAGAACCGCAGCACTCGCCAAGATTCCTCTCTTTGATGAGAATATTCAGTATGGTTCGGACATTTCTGTCATCGTCTACAAAAAAGAATTTCATTTTGATTCCTCCAATGTTGTTTTCTTGAAAGTAATGTGAAAGCTTGTCTTTCCTGGACGGGAAGTGGCCGTGATCGTACCTCCAAGCTGCTCCACAATGATATTTTTTACAATATTAAGTCCCAGGCCTCTGCTGATTTCTCCGGTCTCATAATTGATTTTTGTAGAAAATCCCGCATCAAAAATCATAGGAAGGATGTCCGGCGAAATGCCAGGGCCGTCGTCTGTCACAGTGCAGAGAAGGGATTCGCCTGTCTCTTCGATAGAAATATCAAGTCTGACATGATCTTTTTCGGAAGCCTCGATGGCGTTCATGAAAAGATTGCGGAATACGGAGAGCAGGCAGTAAGGATCCGGCACGCAGAGCGATGTGTTCCCGTGGACGTGGAAAGAAACCGTCTTTTTATGTGAAGCCGCAAACTGCCGGATGGGATCTTCCAAGATAGAAAAAAGATCTGAAAAAGGAAGAGATTTTGAAGTGGATTCCAGAGAGAGAACATCCGACAAGCCTCTGAGAATCAGATAGTACTCCTTTTTGATCTCATGAATATTGTTTGCCACTACGAGGGCATCTTTTGCGGCATCCTTTGTGCCGGAATCCGCACGCAGCCGTTCAAAGAGCTGATAGGCAAGATGCATAGCAGATTCCACCATGCCGGAATTCTTTTTCATCCAGATGACTTCCTCCTGAAGACGGGAAGTCAAAAGAGCAAGATTTTGATAGTAATCTTTCTGTTCCCTCCGGATCAGAACAAGGTGGTACTGCCGGAATATTGTGATGAATATGAAGATCAGCACTGTTCGAAGCAAGGCTGTGATCAAAATTCCGGATTGCGAAGAGTTGGAAAATGCATTAATATTAAGACGAAGCATCAATTCCCCGAAATTTGCCAGATAGTCACAGAAAAAAAGCGCCGCAAGATCTTTCCATATTTGGCCGGTTCCACGGAGTTTTTTCAGGTAAAAAGTAAGAATGATGCCGTAAATAATGTAAAATCCGAGTTCCGGGAGTGATATAAGGAATGCTTGTTCCAGGCCGTTCCCATTCATGCAACTATAGAAGGTACGGGAGAGCAGGACAAAGATCCCGGATAAAAGAGATACTGGAAACAAAGGAAAATGATCGGAGAGGAGAGAAAAAGCAGCAAGGAAAACAATCCCAAGAGATACGCTGAACTCAGGGGAAAAAATATTAATCTGAAATTGTGCTGCTGCTGCCGTGAGCACGCTGTAAAAAAAAGTGTGAATAAAAATATCCAGATGTGTCTGTGGTTTCATAATCCCTCCTTAATATTTCTATTTTAGCATAAAAAGGAGAAAAATAACATGCTGAAACGAGAAGATTTATACGGAATGCCATATTATAAAAAAGCGGCATATCTTGGGAGTGTATCTCCGAATACGAGATTTCGCATCGCTTTGAAAGAAGATAAGCTTGAGGCGGCAGTGTGGAAGGAGCCTTACTGTTATGACAAGACGCCGGAAGAGAAAATCGAGAGGAAAGAATTTCCAGCTCAGGAAGAAGGGTTCCATGAAATAACAGACTGGATCAACCAAAAAGCAAAAGAGATGGCAAAGTTATAACAGAATCATCAAAAAATCTTCACGTTAAAAACACAAACCCTGCTTATACTTGATAAAACAGTGTATTTATTTTATCAAAGAAAGGGAGGGGGATGTCCATGAAGAAAAAAGTGGGAATTCTGCTGGCAGGCTCCTGGTAGTGTTGGCAGTGATTGGTGGAAAACAACTGATTATTGACGATTCACAGGTAGAGAATACTTCCAGTCTTACAAAAGAGCAGGAGACCAGAAAAGAAAAGATCCGGGAAATTTATACGGCAGATTACCAGGAAGAGGCATCACAGGAGCTGGAAAAGGCAAAACAGGAAGATACTTATACATTATCCAATATGCTGGTAAAGGAAAATCCATATGGGACGAACACAATGTCGCTTTATGTGTATTTTGAGACGGAAAAACCAGCTAAAGTGTCATATACCGTCCACGTGGACGATCAGGATATAGCTGACTTCCAGGGGCAGTTCTATCAGGATGAAACATATATGACAGACCATGAATATCAGGTTATCGGGCTTATACCGGAAGAGACAAACGAAGTGACATTTACAGTAGAATATGAAGACGGGACAAGCGAGACGAAGACTATCAGTCACGAGATGGGCGAACTCTGGGGCAAAGAAGACATAAAATTGGATGCCGAAGATAAGGTGGAAAATGCCGGGGAAAAACTTACAGATGGGCTGTATGTGATCCTGGGAAATGACAGCTCTGAGCTGGATTTCATGTACTATTATGACAATGACGGGATTTTAAGAGGTGAGATCCCTCTGATCGGATATCGAAGCCACAGACTTCTTTTCCAGGATGACCGGATGTATTACAGCATCTCAGAGACGAAGATGGCAGCGGTAAACAGGCTTGGGCAGGTCGAGCAGATTTACGACCTTGGGAAATATGAGCTCCATCATGATTATGTCTTTGATGATGACGGAAATCTCCTGATTTTGGCAAGTGATTCCACAAAGGAAAGCGTGGAAGATATGATCATAAAAGTGGACGTCCAGACAGGAGAGGTCACAGAAGTGCTGGATCTTGCAGATTTATTCGGAAGTTACAAGGAGACTTGCGTCAATAATTCAGACGGAGATTTGGACTGGATGCACATCAATACTCTGCAGTGGCTTGGGGACGGAAGTGTGATCTTAAGTTCCCGCGAGACATCCACAATCCTGAAAATCGATCATCTTTATGATACGCCGACACTTTCTTATATGATCGGACAGGAAAGCATCTGGGAAGGAACGGGATATGAAAGCTATCTTCTTGAGAAAGAAGGAAGCTTCAGCAATACAGGAGGACAGCATTCCGTTACGTATGTGGAAGATCCGTCACTTCCGGAGGGACAGTATTACCTTTACCTTTATAATAACAACCTTGGGGTAAGCGAGTCCCAGCCAGACTATGATTGGAGTGAGATTGAAGGAATTTCTGAAAGTACTAAGGAAGGGACGTCACATTACTATCGGTATTCGGTAGACGAAAAGGAAGGGACGTATACCCTTGTAAATTCTTTTGACGTACCGTTTTCCCCATATGTGAGCAGCGCACAGGAAGTTGGGGACAATGTGGTAATGGATTCCGGTATGGCGGGAGCTTTTGAAGAGTACAGCCAAAATGGAGATCCGATACGGACGTTTACGATGGATAAAGAAAAATTTATTTACCGTGTATATAAATATGATTTCCGAAATTTCTATTTTAGTTAAGAAGAAATGATTTTTCGGGGTGTAGAAATATGGTATACTAAAACTGCCCGGCATAATGTTCCTGTCCGGGCAGTACTTGTATTTAGTATAATGGCTTGCTTTGCGGGCCTTTTACGGAAAGAGGAAGAGAGTATGACAGAAAAAAGAGGAGTAATCCACGGCAGGTTCCAGTGCCTGCATAACAAACATATGGAATACCTGCTTTTGGCGAAAAGCAGATGCCAGACACTGATCATAGGCATCTCTAATCCGGATGTAAGCTATATCCGTCCAAGTGAAAATGACAGAGACCGCTCCAAAAAGGAAAATAATCCATTTACGTATTTTGAGCGGTATGAAATGATACGGGACGCCATGCTGGAGTATGGCGTCCCGAGGGAAGAATTTGAAATTGTACCTTTCCCTATCAATAAACCGGAATATATATCCCAGTATGCACCCACGGACGCCATTTATTATATGAGCATCTGCGACGCGTGGGGGCAAGAAAAATACGATACATTGACCGGACTTGGACTTAGGGTGGAGGTGTTGTGGAAACGGAAACCCGAAGAAAAAGGTACGACGGGAACCGAAGTCCGAAAGCTGATCATGGAAGGAAAGCCGTGGGATCATCTCGTGCCCAAAAGTGTGCATAAGTACATCACAAAGAATCGACTGGATGAGAGGATCATACGCTTATCTAACGGATGATCGTCCCGGTTTTTCCTTTCAGGCAATCTGAGAGTGCCTCCTGAGAGGTAATGTATGCGCTGCGTCCCTGACCTTTCTCGATAAAGGAGACGGAAGCGCGGAATTTTGGAAGCATGTTGTAAATGCCGAAATGTCCTTCTTCCATATACTGCTTTGCCTGTGCCACTGTGATCTCTCCCAGCTCCTGCTCATGATCGGTGCCGCGGTTTAAGCAGACTTTTTCCACACTTGTAAGGATGATGAGGGAATCGGCATTCAGCTCTTCTGCCAGTTTTCCGGCAGTTAGATCTTTTTCGATAACGGCGCTGGCACCCTTGAGCCGGTGATCCTGGGAAAGAACCGGGATTCCACCGCCGCCGCAGGCGATGACAACCTGATCTGCATCGGCCAGAGCTCGGATGGCATCGATCTCAACAATCTTAACCGGGTTTGGAGCAGATACAACTCTTCGGAAGCCTTTTCCGGCTTCTTCTACCACATAGTTCCCTTTCTTACGTTCAATAGCTGCGTCTTCAGCAGACATATAACGGCCGAGCACTTTCGTAGGAGTGTAGAAGGCCTCATCGTAAGGGTCTACGGTTACCTGTGTCAGGATCGTACTGACAGAACGGTAGATTCCACGATTTAAAAGCTCTTCCCGGATAGCGTTCTGTAGGTCAAATCCGATATAACCCTGTGTCATAGCGGAGCAGACACTCATCGGAGCCGGCGTGTAGTCCGGATGATTTTTGGCGAACTCATTCATGGCGGTATGGATCATACCAAGCTGCGGTGCATTGCTGTGTGTGATTGCAACCTGGTATCCTTCCTGTACTAAGTCGGCGATGGATTTGGATGTTTTTCTGACAGCGATCTGCTGTTCTGGAAGTGTTGTTCCGAGGGCACGGTGTCCTAATGCCACCACAACTTTCTTTTTCATAAGCACTACCTCTGTTTCTTGAAAATTTTGATTTTTTACTGATAAATGATAAAAAAATTATATAATTTTTTCAGAAAAAATGCAACTGAAAATCACTTGTGCTTTTCTTTTCAAAGATAAAAAATCTAGTAATTGTGCGAAAAAGATAAAGAGTTGTGACGAAAATAAATTTTCATAACCAAAAATAAAAGAAAATTTACTTACATTTAACTGAAGGATGAAAGAAAACTTTACGTCTGCCTGTTATGATTCATACTGTAAAAAGCGTGAAGAGTTTTCAGGAGGAAAAGAGAATGGTTACGAAACAACAGACAGCGACACAGTCGCAGAAACTTATGATTTTTGTTCTTACGATGTCACTTTACGGTCTGGCTACGTTGTTTACAGAACTGATTCCGAAATTTCAGGTAGGAATCGTGGAATTTTCCGTGGAATATTTTCTGTTTATTCCGCTGGTTCTTGCAATTCTGTTTGACCCGATGTCAGCGGCACTGGGAGCGGCCACCGGAGAACTGGTATTCAGCGAGATCATGCTGGGACAGTTCGGCGGGCTTGGAGAGCTGGAAAAGTTTGTTACAGTCACAATCGGCGTCTATATTGCGGGAAAACTTGTGAGAAATCCGAAAAACCGGACCATGGTAGGAATTGCATCGATGACGGGTGTGATTTTACAGCAGTTTTTGGGAACGATTGTGGATATTTTAAAGGTTCAGTTTGCGGTAACGGATTTTGAGGCGGTGCCGGGACTCCCGGAAAGTGTATTTGCGACAGAAGGTTTTGCCTGCTTAAATGATATCCTGTTTTCCGGAATCCTGTTCTGCCTGCTTCCGACGATATTCCTTGTGCCAAGACTTTATGGGAAAATCGAGCCGCTTCTTGGCATGCAGCCAAGGACAGAAGAGACAGCGCTGGGAGCAATCAATGCAAAAGTAGTGGTCGGCGCACTGATGGCATTTGCTGTGGCAATAGGAGCGGAAATGCTGGCAGAGAGCGGCTCTTCCCTCATTGACTGGGAAGCAAGCTGGGCAGAGAGCGGTACTGCAGTGGCGGCAGGTATGGTTGTGGCAGCGGTCCTTGCGGTTGTGATGCTGATCGTGATGAAGAAAAAGGCGGAAACTACGGATAATACACTGAAAAATGCGTAAGTAAAAAGGGAAGCAGAATAGACAGATATGAATAGTATTGAAATCAAACACTTGACATTTGCTTATCCGGGAGCAGAGAAAAATACATTAAATGATGTAAACTTGGAAATTGAAAAAGGAGATTTCGTTGCGATTGTCGGCAACAATGGCTGCGGGAAATCGACATTATGCAAGACCATGAACGGGCTGATTCCCCATTTTATTACCGGAACATATTCGGGAAGTGTGGAGGCAGACGGGATAAAAGTCCAGGATTCAGACATCGGGACTCTGGCAAGAAAAGTGGGATATGTCTATCAGGATTTCGAAAATCAGATCGTCCGGCCGACTGTGCTGGACGATGCTTCCTATGCCTGCATGAATTATGCCATGCCGGATTATAAAGAACGGGGAATGAAAGCACTGGCGCAGTGCGGGCTGGAAGGTAGAGAAAATGAGTATATCTGGCAGCTTTCCGGAGGGCAGACCCATCTGCTTGCCCTGGCGGGCGTCGTATCTCTGGAGCCGGAAGTACTGATCCTGGACGAACCGATTGCACAGCTGGATCCCCATCATGCGGATCTGATTTATCAGATCTTAAAAAATCTGAATGAGAAGTATGGAAAGACAATTATTGTGATTGAACATCATACCGAGTATATTGCGGAGTACTGCAAACATGTGATTCTGATGAAAGATGGGCATATGGAATGGAAGAAGCCGACGAAAGAGGCATTATGCCGGGTAGAAGAACTCCGATCCTGCAACATTTTTCCGCCTCAGGTGACACTGGCAGCCTACGAGATGGTTAAAAAACAGGTCATTCCGAAGCCGGACATGCTGCCATCCAGCATGGAAGATGGAATTCGGATTCTGGGAGGTCTTGCATGCAAAAGAAGAGGTGATCGTGAAGGTGCTGTTATATCCGAAACGGAGACGATGGTGCAGTTTCGGGACGTTTCTGTCTCCTACAGGGCAGTGAAAGGCAAGGCGGCTCAGGTGTTTGGCGGACTGAATCTGGAAATTCACAGAGGGGAGAAGATCGCGCTGATCGGTTCCAACGGTGCCGGAAAGTCTACAATGATGAAAATGATGACCGGACTTATCAAGCCGGCAAAAGGGGAGGTTCTCTTAAAGGGAACATCCATCAAGGATACCAAGCCGGAACAGCTTTCCAGGTATGTATCTTTGGTGTACCAGAATCCGGAAGATATGTTTATCAAAGATTCCATTGAGTCGGATGTGGCATTTGCCATGAAAGTCCGGAATGAATCGGACTGGGAAGAACGGACGAAAGCGCTTCTGGAGCGGTTCCGGCTTGCGGAATTGAAGGACAGGGACGGGCGGCTTTTATCCGGCGGACAGATGAGAAGGGCATCCCTTGCCATCGGCATTGCCCTTAATCCCGAGATTCTGCTTCTGGATGAGCCGACGGCCAATCTGGATATTGCGACGAGAAAAGAGATTATGCGGACGCTGAATGATATCAAGGAGATCACAGAGACAGTGATGATCGCGACGCACGATATGCAGCTTGTATGTGAGTGGGCGGAACGGATCATTGTACTGTGTCAAGGAGAAGTCATTGCGGACGGAACGCGGGATGAGATTTTCGGGGATCCGGAAGTGGTACAAAGATCCGGAATCCGGCCGCCGGAGATTTTTACCCTTGGACAGGAGATTCAGTCGGACGCATTCTGTTACACGGTGGACGAATTTGTACAGGGATTTGGAGGAAACTAAGATGAGTGGAATGATGAAGAAGATGTCCGAGAACATTCTGGATAAGTTTTCCATGGATTTTCTGCGGAATCAGGTTCTGAAAAATGCGTATGGAAATGATGATACATTGATTGCAAAGACGGATCCGAGAGTGCTGCTCGTCTGGTACCTGTTTTTTGCCATCGTACCATGGTTCATGAATGATCTGGTATTTCTGCTTGGATCCTTTCTTCTGGTGGCGGTGACCACCATCATGGCACGGGTGGCAGGATTGGTTCTGGTTTTATTCGGTCTGGGAGTGTTTTCTCAGACCGGGTATCTGTTTGTCGTATCCCTGCTTTTTGGGGGCAATGCGGAGACAATTGTGCCGCTTCTTGTACTGACATTAAAGGTGGCAACGGTATCACTGGCTTCGATTACCGTATTTTCCGGTCTGGACCCGGACCGTCTGTCCAATGGACTGATGTGGTATGGATGCCCGGAAAAGCTGTCCTTTTCCATTTCTTATGCATATCGGATGCTTCCGATGCTGATGGAGGAGTTTCAGAACGTACTCCTTTCTTACCGGCTGAGGGGAAACGCACCGGAGAGCAAAGGAGTGACGGGAAAGATCCGGTATCTGATTTACCAGGTAAAGGTCATTATCCATTCCTTTTATCCGCTTATGCTCAATACGGCAAAACGGTCCAGGACCACAGTGGAAGCCCTGGAAATCAAAGGGTACCGTTATGCGGCGGTAAATAAGGAAGTAAAAAAGATGAAACTTTCATCTATGAAAGTGACGTACAATGACATGCTGTTCGCAGCGGTCTCGTTTCTGTGGATCGCAGTCGTTGTACTGGTTATGGCGATGATATAGGAGGAGCACATGTATCTTGATTTTCACACCCACGGGAAACTGGCAAAAAAGCTGCCGTTTTCTACGGTATATACTGACTGGCTGTTTGGAGAGGCAAAGGGCGCAGGACTGAATGCACTTTGCCTGACTGAACATTTTAACACCTTGCAGTTTGACGAACTTTATGGCTATCTGATGAAAACATGCCGGAGGGACGGGGATACGCTGGTCGCGGAAGGCGGGCTTCGGATTTTTGCCGGAATGGAGACAGATATTGCAGAAGGCGGTCACATTTTATCGATCGGGACACCGGAGAACATTCTGGAGCTGAACCGGAGACTGGAACCGAATAAGAAGAAAGGATCCTTTCTCCCGTTCGAAAAACTGATGAATTTATTCGAGGAATATCCTATAATAGTAGGAGCAGGGCATCCGTTCCGGGAGGGAGGACACATTCCGGAACTTTCAATGGGACAGCTTGGCCGTTTGCATTTTCTGGATCTGAACGGGAAGGATGTGGCACAGGACCGGAAAGGTACCGAAGAAAAGACATACCGGCTCGGAAACCGGCTCGGGATCCCGGTGGTAAGCGGAAGCGACACCCATCAGGCAGTCCAGTACGGATGCATCCGGACAAAATTTGAAAAAGAAACCATTACGGTAGGCGATCTTTATGCAGAGATGAAAAAAGGAGCGTATGAGATTCTCATATCTGACAATATTTCTTTCAAAGTCCGGACAGCAGGAATTTTGAAGAAAGCGCTGAAAGAAATCGATGCCCTTGGCGGAAATTATGTAAGCGTGTTGGTGGAGAAACAGGAAAATGCAAATGTTGTTTGAAAAAGCGGTGGAGATTGTAAAGAAAAACGGGGCGGAGCTTACCGGAAGAGACGGGGCGGATGACATCCGGGAAAAAGGACGGACCGACTATGTGACAGAAGTGGATGTCCGGGTACAACGGCAGATTTTTGCGGCGTTAAAAGAACTGGATCCAACAGCTCAGCTTCTTGGAGAAGAGAAAGAGAATGAGGAAATCGACCGGGAGGGGAGCATCTGGATTCTGGATCCGGTGGACGGGACAACGAACCTGATTCATGATTTTCAGCACAGCACCATTTCTCTTGCTTATGCCAAAGGAGGAAAGATCCGGTTCGGGGTCGTCTATGATCCATTTCATGAAGAATGCTTTACTGCGGAACTCGGGAAAGGCGCATATTTAAATGGCAGACTGGTCCAGGTAAGCAAAAAAGAACGGCTTGGCGACTGCCTGATTGCAATCGGAACCTCCCCGGGACGCCGGGAACACGCGGACGAGAATTTTGCCAGAATGAGGCGCGTCTATGATGGATGCCAGGATATCCGGAGAATCGGGAGCGCGGCACTGGAACTTTCCTATGTGGCATGCGGGCGTCTGGATGGATTTTATGAAGAGAACCTGAAAATCTGGGACTACGCGGCCGGAAGCCTTCTGGTCACAGAAGCGGGCGGAACGACAGTTATAGAGGGACCGGATACCATGGCATGCACACCAAAAATCCGGGAAGAATTTCAGAAACTACTTAAGATTACGGAGGAGAAAAGATGGAATGGCTGATGCCGGATGAGGACAGCAAGTATACAAAATCGGATTTAAAGATTATGGACTTTATTGAGAACTATACGGATGAATTCCTTTTTATGAGCATCGGACAGCTTGCAAAACGGCTGGACATGTCCGAAGCGACCATCTCCAGATTCGCAAGACATATCGGCTATACCGATTTTAAAGAAATGAAAAATCACGTAGCCTCCCGCAAAGTAGGGAAAGGGCCGGCCAGAAAAATAGCAGGCACCCTGATGAAAATCCAGGGATTTGACATCCGGAAATGGTTCTCCTATCAGCAGGAGTGTCTGGAACGGACTCAGGATCAGATCGATATCGGCGAGATGGACAAGGCGCTGACCGCAATTCAGAAAGCCAGACGAATCTATATCCATGCCAAAAACGCATCCACCTCTGCCGGACAGCTGCTCTTCTTCCGGCTTAGAAGACTTGGCTTTCATGTGATCATGGTGCCATCCGGCGGCTCCGAAGTGATCGAAGGGATCGCGCACGCCGGCGAAGGCGACCTCGTCATCATCTTCAGCTACTCCAAAGTATCCACAGAAGGAAGGATTATCCTGGACTACGCACAGACCGCAGGCTACCAGACACTTGCCTTCACAAGCAGACTCTACGCACCAAGCGACCAGCGGGCAGACATCAACATTTACGTATACCGCGGAGAAAAAGAAGAATATCACTCCATGACCACCGCCGTCGCCATGATCGACGCCATGGTACTCGCCCTCTCCGAACGCATGGCATCCCGGTCCGCCGAACACCTGGGCAAAGTACAAAATCTAAAGAAACTCTATCAAAAAGATAGGAATTAGCATCATTGGGGACGTGTTCCGGTGCATCGGAACACGTCCCCGTTTGCGCGTTTCCGGCTTTCGCAATGGATTCTGCATTGGAAAACCGGCTGGATCAAATAAAAAATAGAGTCGGCTTCTGGGAGCCTGTCAAATAATATAGGAATAGACAGATAATACCACATATAGTAGGAAAATAAAAAAAATACAAGATGTAGTAGAAAAATGGGTTTGTCTCTGCTATAATTATGAATGTTGCCTGAGGGCAGCATTTTGAACGCAATTAACAAACAGAAAGAAAATAGAAACGAATGGAGAGGACAGCATGAAGGTAATAAAAAGAGACGGACGGGAAGTCGCATATGACAGAAATAAGATCGTGTATGCGATCCACAAAGCCAACAATGAAGTGGAGAAAGCAGATAAGATTTCCGAAGAAAAGATCTACGACATCATTGCCTCTATCGAAAACAGGAAGCTGGAAAGCATGGCTGTGGAGGATATCCAGGACATCATCGAGCAGAAGCTGATGGAGGAAGGCAAATATAATCTTGCCAAGAAATATATTATTTACCGGTATACAAGGGCGCTTGTGAGGAAATCCAATACGACAGACGATTCCATCCTTCGTCTGATCAGAGGGGAAAACTCAGAGCTGAAGACAGAAAATTCCAACAAAAATTCGACGCTTGCATCTACTCAGAGAGACTACATTGCGGGGGAAGTATCAAAAGATCTCACAAAGAGAGTGCTGCTTCCGGAGAAGATCGTAAAAGCCCACGAAGACGGAGTCATCCATTTCCATGACATGGACTATTTCCTGCAGCCGATTTTCAACTGCTGTCTTGTCAATATCGGAGATATGCTGGACAATGGCACGGTCATGAATGGAAAATTGATCGAGTCTCCGAAAAGTTTCCATGTGGCATGTACGGTTATGACGCAGATCATTGCATCTGTGGCAAGCAGTCAGTATGGAGGACAGTCTGTGGATATCCGGCATCTTGGAAAATATCTGAGAAGGAGCCGGGAGAAATATATGAAAAAATACAGAGCGAAATATGCAGGTATGCTCACGGAAGAAATGATGGAACAGCTTGCGGACGACAGAGTACAAGATGAACTCCGTTCCGGTGTCCAGACGATCCAGTATCAGATCAACACGCTCATGACGACAAACGGACAGTCTCCGTTCGTGACACTGTTCCTGAATCCGGACAAGACACACCCGTATGCAAAAGAAAACGCCATGATCATTCAGGAGATCCTGCGTCAGCGGATCGAGGGGATCAAAAATGAAGCAGGCGTTTACGTGACGCCGGCATTCCCGAAGCTTGTCTATGTGTTAAACGAAGACAATAATATGACAGGCGGAGAATATGATTACCTCACAAAGATCGCGGTAAAATGTTCGGCCAAGAGAATGTATCCGGACTATATTTCCGCAAAGAAAATGAAAGAAAACTACGAAGGGAATGTCTTCTCTCCGATGGGATGCCGTTCTTTCTTATCTCCATGGAAAGACGAGGAAGGAAATTACAAGTGGGAAGGCCGCTTTAATCAAGGTGTCGTAAGTCTCAACCTTCCGCAGATCGGAATCGTGTCAGGGGGAGATATGGAGCGTTTCTGGCAGATCCTGGATGAGCGTCTCGCTCTGTGTTTTGAAGCTTTGATGTGCAGGCATAAGGCACTGGAAGGCACATCTTCCGATGTAAGCCCGGTTCACTGGCAGTACGGTGCAATTGCAAGACTTGGAAAAGGCGAGAAGATCGACAAATACCTGCACGATGGATATTCTACGATCAGCCTTGGCTATATCGGCCTCTACGAAGTGACGAATATCATGACTGGAGAGAGCCAGACATCGGAAGAAGGTCAGAAATTTGCACTGAAAGTCATGAAACGCCTCCGTGCAGCGACTGATACATGGAAGGAAACGACAGGACTTGGATTTGGCCTCTACGGTACACCGGCAGAAAGTCTTTGCTATCGGTTCGCGGAGATTGACAAGAAGAAATTCGGCAGTATTGAGAATGTGACGGACAAAGGATACTATACAAATTCTTACCATGTGGATGTCCGGGAAAAGATCGATGCATTTGATAAATTTGAGTTTGAGAGCCAGTTCCAGAAGATCAGTTCCGGCGGATGCATCTCTTATGTGGAGATTCCAAATCTGAACAACAATCTGGAAGCGGTAGAAGAAGTTGTGAAATTTATTTACGACAATATTCAGTATGCGGAGTTCAACACAAAATCAGACTATTGCCAGAATTGTGGATACGACGGGGAAATTATGATCAACGATGATTTTGAGTGGGAATGCCCGGTATGCCACAACAAAGATGAGTCAAAGATGAATGTGACGAGAAGAACATGTGGATATCTCGGAGAGAATTTCTGGAATCCGGGGAAAACGAAAGAGATCAAAAGCAGAGTCATGCATTTATAAAAATAAGGAGATCTGAAAAATGAATTACGCAGATATCAAGAAGTGGGATGTGGCAAATGGGCCGGGGATCCGCGTCTCACTTTTTGTGAGCGGCTGTACACACCGCTGTAAAGGGTGCTTCAACGAAGAAGCGTGGGATTTCGAGTATGGAAAACCATTTACAAAAGAGACGGAAGATATAATTTTAAAAGAGCTGGAAAAAAGCTATTATAAAGGACTTACCCTCCTTGGCGGCGAGCCTTTTGAATACAGCAATCAGAAGGTGCTGGCCCCGTTTTTGAAAAGAGTAAGGGAGAAATTTCCGGATATTTCCATCTGGTGTTATTCCGGATATCTTTTTGACAAAGAGATTACAGGGAAGATGCTTCCAAAGTGGGCGGAGACGGCCGAGATGCTGAAATACATTGATGTTATTGTGGACGGCAGATTTGTGGAAGAGCAAAAGAAAGTAAATCTCCTTTTCCGTGGATCCGAAAATCAGAGGATCATTGAAGTGAGAAAATCTCTCGAGGCAGGTCGCCCGATTCTGTGGGAACCGCCGGAATATATCCATGTGGTAGTAGATGAAAATCCGCATGAAGTGGGTGTTGCCCCTGAAATCTGTGGCAAATAAAAATATATAAAATAGCGGAGGCACCGCAATTTGCGGCGCCTCCGTTTTATAATGTCCCGAACAGAGGGACAAATACCGTTTTATAAAAAGAAGGCCTTTAAGGATTCCAGAAGCATCAGGTTAAGAATTGAAATGCACTTTGATCGTACAGATTTCGCTTTTTGTGGCGACGCGCATGTTTGGTCCGTAGACCCCGACTCCCGACGTTACGATATTGTGCATATCCCCTTTTTTCAAATATCCGCATGAATTTTCCCAAAAGAACTTGGTTACGATATTTCCCGGGAAAAGCTGTCCGTCGTGAGTATGACCGCACAGATCCAGATCCACTCCCGCATCCGCCAGTTCGGAGAGTTCCCGGGGTTCGTGGTCAATAACGAAGATTGGCTTCTCCGGATCGAGAGAACTCGTAATCTCGGCAGCAGACATTCGTTTTGTGATGCCACGGCCAGGACGTTCATAGTCTGGTCTTCCGTGCAGGTAGAAAGCATCTGCGATCTCTACTGTCTCATCACGCAGGAGACGGATATTAGCGGCAGCCAGAAGTTCGTCCATACGGGGATCACTGACTTTCTTCCCTTTGGAGTGAAAAGTAAAGCCAGCCAGGATTGGCTCCTGGATATCATGATTTCCATAGCATGCATAAGTGCCATATGTACTTTGAATGCCCGCCAGGATGCGAACAAGTTCTTCCGGATCGTCCAGTGCTTCATATTCATTGTCAAAGATATCTCCGGCAATAACAACAAGATCAGGATTCTGTGCATTGATTTTTTGTACCATCTGCTTCATCTGCGCAGTCCCTACACTGTAGCCGAGATGGAGATCGGCTGCAAGGACGATGTTGAGAGAAGTGAGATCTCCGGCCTTTTTGTCTATGGCGACATCGTAATTGGTTACCCGGATATGGCGGGCATTCAAAGCACCATAAAGACAGACAGAAAAAATCAGGATGATACAGAATGTGCCGTTTAGGACGAAGGTGCGGCGCGAGGCAAGCTTCGCCTGGTCTACGCGCCTGCTCCGTTTGAGGATCAGGCGGATGACATCTACAATGATGACGACAAGTACGATATAGATCATAGCGCCCAGCCAGTAGTTGCTGATAAATTTCAGTATTCTCTGAAGTTTTCCCGGCGGACAGACAAAGGCGATCACGAGGGAAAAGGATACGAGCATGTACATTGTGATGATGAGCGTGCGGACCCATTTCTTTTTAAAGTGATGATGGCACGCACCCATCCAGCGCATCAGCCATCGCAGGATATAAATGTTTACGAGCAGATATACGGGGCTTAAAAATAAAGCAATCATTTGTATTTCTCCATATTTTTGGATGTCGGTTTACAGACGAACAAGTGTTGGACGGTGACCGGTGTGTTTCAGAAATTTATTCATGATATCATTCATACGAATCTTCAGAGTCGAGCTGTTGATACACGGATGACAGCCGATATATTCATCTTTCAGTAAATCTTCATCAATCAAAAGCGATACATCCCAGTCTTTGTCATTCATCAGACCGAGCACACTTACAGAACCAGGAGTGATATCCAGATACTGTTCCATGAATTCCGGCTCTGCAAAAGAGAGGCGGGAAATACCAAGCTGGGCGGACAGATCTTTTGTGAGAAATTTTTTGTCACCTGGCATCAAAAGAAGGAAGAACGTTGTCTTCTGGCGGTTACGAAGGAAAAGATTTTTACAGATCTTGACGCCGAGCTCGTCTTCTACAGCGGCACAGTCTTCGATCGTGTCCGCGGTATCGTGGTCCACACCTTCGTAAGCGATGTGAAGCTGATCAAGCAGATCATAGACTCTTCTTTCTTTCTCAAGTCTTCCGGTGCAGTCCGGTTTTTCGGTAAAATGCGTTGTGTTTACATGTATTGCCATGGCAAAATCCTCCTGTATATGTTTCGTTCATTGTTTCCGGATATGATCCGGCAAGTTAAACATACCAGTCATCGGTGGAAACAGATATATACAGTATAAAAAGAATCCAAATGAAAGACAAGCAAGATAAAAAAGTTTTAAGAAAATAAAAAAAGTCTTTGGAAAATACGGGTATTGCAGGAGATGTGGGAAGACATTATAATGAAAGAATATGAAAAAGAAAATGGGAGAGAAAAAATGAGGAAACTTCTGAAATATCTGAACAAATATAAAAAAGAAAGTATCATCGGTCCGCTTTTTAAGCTTCTGGAGGCATGCTTTGAGCTTTTGGTGCCGCTCATCATGGCCAGTATGATCGATGTAGGGATTGCAAAGAAAGATACCGGATATATCTTTGGGATGGGAAGCATCCTGATTCTTTTTGCCGTGCTGGGACTTGCATGTTCACTGACAGCCCAGTATTTTGCGGCGAAGGCATCTGTGGGGTTTGGAACGGAACTGCGTCATGACATGTTTGTACATATACAGGAACTTTCCTACTCTGAGATTGATCAGGCAGGGAGTGCCACTCTTGTCACACGGATCACAAGTGACATCAACCAGGTTCAGTCGGGAGTCAATCTGGTACTGCGTCTCTTCCTTCGTTCCCCGTTTATCGTCGTGGGAGCCATGATCATGGCATTTACCATCAGTGTGAAGCTCGCGTTGATTTTTGCTGTGGCCGTCCCTCTTCTTTCTATTGTGATCTACGGTATTATGGTTGTATCCATCCCGCTGTACCGCAGGGTTCAGAAAGGGCTTGACCGGATCCTTTTGTCTACAAGAGAGAATCTGGAAGGAATCAGGGTCGTGCGTGCATTTGGCATGCAGGAAAAGGAAAAAAAAGAGTTTGAGAAGGAAAATGAATTCTTTCTGGCGGCGCAAATGCTGGTAGGAAAGATTTCCGCGCTTCTCAACCCAGTCACGTACATCATTGTCAATGCGGCGGCCATCGCAATCGTATGGTATGGCGGAAAGGAAGTATATGCAGGAGGGATCACGCAAGGGGAAGTCATTGCCCTTGTCAACTACATGACTCAGATCCTCCTTGCCCTTGTAGCGCTTTCCAATCTTATCGTAAGTTTTACAAAAGCACTGGCTTGTGCCAACCGTGTCAATGAAGTCTTTGCGCTTCGCCCATCCATCACAGAAGGACAGGAGACGGAAGGGACAGGAACGGATGAGGCAGTGGCGTTCGAGAATGTATCATTTGCCTATCCAAAAAGCAAGGCTTATGCTGCACAAGATCTTGAGTTTTCCGTAAAAAAAGGCGAGATGATCGGTATCATCGGAGGTACTGGCTCAGGAAAGTCCACACTTGTCAATCTGATCCCGCGGTTTTATGACGTGACCGAAGGATGCGTGAAAGTGGATGGACGGGATGTAAAGGAATATCGTCTGGAAACACTCAGGAAGAAGATCGGGATCGTACCGCAAAAAGCAGTACTGTTTCAGGGATCCATCCGGGACAATATGAAAATCGGAAATGAGGATGCAGATGACGAGGCTATCATGGAAGCTCTTAAGATTGCTCAGGCCAGGGAAGTTGTAGGAGAAAAGCCGGAAGGGCTGGATCATATGATAAGTGAAAGTGGGAAGAACCTTTCCGGTGGGCAGCGCCAGAGGCTTACGATCGCAAGAGCTATCGTAAAGAAACCGGAGATCCTTATTTTGGATGACAGCGCTTCTGCACTGGATTTTGCCACGGATGCGAGACTTAGAAAGGCAGTCCGCGGATTGAAAGATATGACGGTATTTGTCGTATCCCAAAGAGCAGCATCAGTCATGCAGGCAGACAGGATCATTGTTCTGGAAGACGGCAGGATAGCAGGTATCGGGACACATCAGGAGCTTTTAAAGACCTGCCCGGTATATGAGGAAATCTGTTATTCCCAGTTGTCAGAAAAGGAGGCAGGGTATCATGCATAAAGAAGGAAAAAAAGGAACGCTTATGAAGGTGCTTCGCTATATTCGTCCATACATGCACTATGTCATCTTATCTCTGCTTTTTGCGGCCCTGTCCGTTATTTTGACGTTGTATGCACCGATTCTTCTGGGGGAGGCTATCGATTGTATCGTCGGCAAGGGAAATGTTGACTTTGGAGAGATTTTTCTGATTTTGGAAAAAACAGCTTGTGTTATCATTGTCACAGGAATTGCCCAGTGGCTTATGAATCTTTGCAACAATCAGATCACATACGGGGTTGTCAAGGATATCCGCCTGAAGGCCTTTAAGAAGCTGGAAAATCTTCCGCTCTCTTATGTGGACAGTCATGCAAGCGGGGATACGATCAGCCGGATCATCACGGATGTGGAACAGTTTTCAGACGGACTTCTGATGGGATTTTCCCAGTTTTTCACAGGAGCGGTAACGATCCTGGCCACCTTGCTGTTTATGCTCTCCATTGATGTAAAGATTTCTCTTGTTGTAGTCCTTATTACGCCGCTATCTTTTTTCGTGGCTGGCTTTATCGCAAAGCGTACTTACATGATGTTTAAAAAACAGTCTGAGACAAGGGCAAAGATGACGTCTCTTGTCAATGAGATGGTGGGAAATCAAAAGGTCGTGCAGGCATTTGGATATGGGAGACGTGCCTCAAAGCGGTTTGACGAGATCAATGACACGTTGAAAGGATACAGCCTCAGGGCAATATTCTTTTCATCTATTACAAATCCGAGCACCCGGTTTGTGAACAATCTGGTCTACATGGGCGTCGGAATCACAGGGGCTCTCAGCGCCATCACGGGAGCGATCAGCGTAGGGCAGCTCTCCTGCTTCCTTACGTATGCGAACCAGTATACAAAGCCATTTAACGAAATATCAGGTGTTGTGACGGAGCTGCAGAACGCCTTTGCCTGTGCAAAAAGAGTGTTCGATTTTATGGAAGAAGAGCCGGAAACGCCGGACGATGCAGATGCCGTTGTTCTGAAAGAAGTGGAAGGAAATCTTTCCCTTTGCAATGTAAGTTTTTCTTATAAAAAAGAAACACCACTTTTGAAAGATCTGAACCTGGAGGTAAAGCCCGGGCAGAAGATTGCCATCGTAGGGCCGACAGGATGCGGGAAGACGACTCTTATCAATCTCCTGATGAGATTTTACGATGTAAATCAGGGAGAGATCCGGATGGAGGGGATCGATATCCGCCGTCTTACACGAAAGAGTCTGAGAGAAAATTACGGCATGGTCCTGCAGGAGACGTGGCTGAAATCAGCTACCATCGCGGAAAATATCGCATACGGCAAGCCAGATGCCACGATGGAAGAAATCATGGTGGCGGCAAAAGAGGCTCACGCCCACAGTTTTATCATGAGAATGCCGGAAGGCTACGACACAATGATTTCAGAGGAAGGTGGAAGTCTTTCCCAGGGGCAGAAGCAGCTCCTTTGTATCGCCCGTGTCATGCTCCGTCTGCCTCCGGTGCTCATTCTGGATGAAGCCACATCCTCCATTGATACGAGGACGGAGATCCAGGTACAGAAAGCTTTTGAAAAACTTATGGAAGGAAGGACAAGTTTCATTGTGGCACATCGTCTTTCAACGATACGGACCGCAGACAGGATACTTGTCATGAAAGACGGAAATATCATCGAACAGGGAACACACGATGAGCTCCTCTCACAGGGTGGATTTTATAAAAATCTGTATGAAAGCCAGTTTTTATAGGATGCGCAACCACAAATTTACACTGTAAAAAGCAACAGAAAAAACTTGACAAAATTTTCCGGGGGGGGGGGGTAAAATTAACGTAAGATTAACTTGACAATCTGCTTTTATAGTGCAAAGATATCCATGTACACAAAAAAGTATGACATCTTAGAAGAGGGAGGATAAGTTATGGATCAGGTAGTGGAGATCAACATTCAGGGTCTTTCGAAAGTCTACAAGCTTAACAAGAAACAGATGCAGGAATCTCATACGAAAAACCCGAAAAAAACAGCAGTTGACGACCTGTCCCTTACTGCCAGACAGGGAGAGATTTATGGACTGCTGGGACCAAACGGAGCAGGGAAGACGACAACTCTTCGCTGTATCGCAACGATCATCAAACCGACAGCCGGACAGGTATATGTAAATGGGCATGAGGTTCAAAAAGAACCGGAGGAAGTACGAAAATGTATTGGATTCCTTACCAGTGATATCAAGCTGGATCCGCAGTTTTCGGTAGACTACATGTTTGATTTTTTTGGAGAACTCAGAGGCTTGCCTCGGCAGAAGATCAAGGAGAGAAAAAAGGAACTTTTTGATTACTTCCAGATTGGGGATTTTGCCCACAAGAAGATCAAGGAATTGTCCACCGGTATGAAACAGAAAGCAGCTATCGCAGTAAGCCTTGTGCATGACCCGGAGATTATCATCTTTGACGAACCGACGAACGGACTGGATATTATCACAGCCAGAAGTGTGACAGACTATCTCAGAAAGTTAAGAGATGACGGAAAACTCGTCATAGTCTCTACGCATATCATGTCAGAGGCAGAGAAACTTTGCGACAGGATCGGCATCATTATCGATGGGAAAAAGACAGCGGAAGGAACATTAAAGGAACTTCTTGAAGCCACCGGAGCAGGAGATCTGGAGGATGCTTTCTTCGAGTACTACAAAGCGGCAAAGGGGGAAGCATAGTTATGAAGACAATCTATAAAAAAGAGCTTGCGCGGATTTTCAAAGATAAGAAAATGATTTTTTCTGTTTTTTTCCTGCCGGTACTTTTGATGGTGGGGATCATGGCTCTGGTCGGAAGTCTTTCGAAGAGCGAGATGGAAAAGATACAGGAGCATAAGTCGATCGTATACATGATCAATCAACCGGACAGTTTTGCTCAGTTTATGGAAGCGGCAGATTTCAATATTTCTGTGAAAGACATTGCGACAGATGCGGAATTTGAAAATGCAAAAACGAAACTCAGAGATGGGGATGCAGATCTGATCATCGAATTCCCGGATAATTTTGATCAGGTCATCGCGTCATACCAAGAAGGACAGGATGTACCGCAGATCAAGACATATTATAATCCGTCGGAAGACTATTCATCCAGCGCATATGAGACCATTTCCACACAGGGACTTGAGGCGTACCGGCAGATACTTCTGTCTCAGCGGATCGGGGATCTCAACGGCATACAGATCTTTACGGTAAACACCGACAATCCGGATATGGTCGTTCAGGATGATCAGAAGGCAAGCGGCAAAGCGCTTGGCATGATGCTTCCGTACTTTATTACCATCCTTCTTTTTGCAGGTGCGATGGGACTTGGCGTAGATATGGTGGCTGGGGAAAAAGAGAGAGGGACAATGGCGAGCCTTCTTGTGACCCAGGTTAAGAGAAAGTCTATTGTGCTCGGAAAAGTGTTTGCCCTTATGACGTTATCCGGCATCTCGTCTGTTATCTATATCGTAGTAATGGGCGTTTCTTTCCCGAAGATTCTGGGAGGGGACAGTGGGCTGAACTTTGAAGTGACAGTGGGGCAGATTGTAATGATCGGGGTGCTCCTTGTGGCTATCGCTTTCCTTTATTCATCCATCATAGTTCTGATTTCTGTATTTGCGAAAGACACAAAAGAAGCAAGTACATATATTACGCCTGCTTATATGGTCGTTCTTGTCATCGGACTTATGACGATGTTCACAACGAAAGATGCAGGTACGATGGAATATATGATTCCATTTTACAATACAGCACTGGCATTGAAGGGAATCCTGGTAAATGAAGTGACGATGGCACAGTACGGCATCACGCTTGGAGTGACACTTGTTCTTGGCGCAGTCCTCACAGTAGCCATCGCAAAGGCATTCGAAAGCGAAAAAGTGATGAACATGTAATGTGTAATGATATATATAAGGCGCATATACTGGTATGAAACTGGTATGTGTGCCTTTCTTAATTTGAAGCGAAGGGCACAAGGTGCAAGGAGAGAGGAAAATGAAGGATGGGATCATGCGGCTGTGCGATCTGAGGGAAAAGGAAGTGATCAATACATGCAACTGTCGGAGGCTTGGCTGCGTCGTGGATCTGATCGTGGATATGAATAAAGGGTGTGTCCAGGCGATTGTTGTACCGGGACCTGGACGGTTCGGAGGACTTTTCGGTCATGACAGCGAATTTATCATCCCGTTCGAATGTATCTGCAAGGTAGGGCCGGATATTATTCTCGTGGATATCTGCGAAGAAAAATTTTTGCATCAATGCGTGTAGGGAACAGTTGACCGGTCTTTGGACGGATGGTATACTTAAACCAAAAATGGGGAAAGGACGGTACACAAGATGAAATGCCCTTACTGCAATCATCCGGATACCCGTGTCGTTGATTCACGTCCGGCAGAAGACGGTTCATCTATCCGGAGGAGAAGATCTTGTGACGCATGTGGGAAACGGTTTACCACCTATGAAAAAGTGGAGACGATCCCGCTGATAGTGATAAAGAAAGACAATAACCGGGAGCAGTACGACAGGGGAAAGATCGAAAAGGGGATTCTGCAGGCCTGCTACAAACGGCCCGTATCAGCAGATAAGATCCGAAAGACAGTAGAGCAGGTGGAGACAGACATCTTCAACAGGGAAGAAAAAGAGATTTCCAGCAGTGTCATCGGGGAGATTGTCATGCACAAGCTGAAAGATCTGGACGAAGTCGCCTATGTGAGGTTTGCGTCTGTATATCGGGAATTTAAGGATGTAAATACCTTTATGGATGAACTGAAAAATATACTGGATAAAAAAGGACAGGAGAGCTGACGGCTCTCCTGTTTGCTTCTACCCTTTATTCAGGATTCTTTTTACCCTTGCGGATGAACTGGAAATACCATACAATAGAGGCGTGATAACGACAGAAGGAAAGGCGCGATTTATGAGAACATATAAACTGACGATCGCATACGACGGCACAAGATATCAAGGGTGGCAGCGTCAGGCGGGAGTATCCAACACGATCCAGCATGTGGTAGAGAAAGCGATCTGCTCCGTCACAGGATATGAAGTAAAGATCCAGGGATCGGGACGGACGGACGGCGGAGTACATGCATTTGGGCAGACAGCGAGCCTTCGCCTCTCAGGGAAAGTAGAGATCCCGGAATTCCAAAATAAACTCAATACTCTCCTGCCGGAAGACATCCGCATCCTTGACATGGAACTTGTTCCCAATACCTTCCACGGGCGGCGAAGTGCAAAAGGAAAATGCTATGTATACTATGTGGATACACGGGAGAAACAAAATGTCTTTACAAGAAAGTACACATGCCATTATCCGGAGAAGCTAAATGTGGGAGCGATGAGGGAGGCGGCGTCACACCTGTGCGGCAGGCATGACTTTACGAGTTTTACAGACCGCAAAGATGAGATCAGCTGTACGAGAAGGATTGATGAGATCCGAATCGAAGAAGAAAAAGATAAGATTATCCTGTCCTTTCGGGGGAACGGGTTTATGTACCATATGGTCCGCATCCTAAGCGGGACACTCCTGGAAGTAGGGAGCGGGAAGAAAAGAGCAAGTGATGTGGATGGCATTCTGAAGGCAAAAGACCGGCAGAAAGCAGGTTTTCTCGCACCGGCACAGGGGTTGTTTTTAAAAGAAGTATATTATCTGGACAACAGAAAAGAGGAGGAAGGACAATGAAATTCATATCATGGAATGTAAATGGTATCCGGGCTTGTGTGCAGAAAGGATTCCTGGATTTTTTCAAAGAGACGGATGCAGATATTTTCTGCATTCAGGAGACGAAGATGCAGGAAGGGCAGCTGGAGCTTGATCTTCCGGGATATCATCAGTACTGGAATTCTGCTGTGAGAAAAGGGTATTCCGGGACAGCGGTCTTTACAAAAAAGGAACCTATCCAAGTGTCCCGCGGAATTGGCATCGAGGAGCATGATCAGGAAGGGCGTGTTATCACTCTGGAATTTGAAGATTTTTATTTCATCACTGTGTATACACCAAACTCTCAGAATGAACTTGCAAGGCTGGATTACCGGATGCAGTGGGAAAAGGATTTTCTTGCCTATCTGAAAAAACTGGAAGAGACAAAACCGGTCGTTTTCTGCGGGGATCTGAATGTGGCGGCTGAGGAGATCGACTTAAAAAATCCGAAGACGAACAGAAAGAATGCAGGATTTACAGATGAAGAACGGGACAAGTTCCGGACACTGAAGGCAGCTGGATTTATCGATACCTTTCGGCATTTCTATCCGGATCAGGAAGGGATCTATTCCTGGTGGTCGTACCGGTTCAGTGCCAGAAAGAAAAATGCAGGGTGGCGTATCGACTATTTCCTGGTATCAGAGTGTCTGAAAGACCGGCTTCAGGATGCGAAGATATTGACGGACATTATGGGGAGTGACCACTGTCCGGTAGAACTTGATATGGAAGGATAAAGCAATGTTTGATTTACAGGAATTTCTGCAGGGACTGGATTTCCTCTACGCTTCTGGGCGCGCAAAAGAAGCGGAGAGCTATCTGAAGCAAGGGCTTAAAAATGCAGCGGCCGAAAAAGACGATGGAGCCATCCTTGCGGTATTAAATGAATTGATGGGATATTACAGGGCAGCCAGCAGGTATGAGGAATGTATTCTGTGCAGCCAGCAGGCCCTGTCTCTTGCTGATGCTATGGGCCTTTCCGGCACGGCGGACTACGGAACGATGCTTCTGAATGCAGCAACCGGGTACCGGGCTGCGGGGAAATTTGAAAAGGCCGAGAGGCTTTACGAGGAGACATATCGGATTTTCCGAAAGCACATGACCGGACCGGATTACCGGATGGCATCCCTTCACAATAATCTGAGTCTGCTCTACAGCGAGACGGGAAGATTGGAAGATGCAAAAAAGGAATTGGAGCTTGCCATGGATACGATTGCAAAGCTTCCGGATGCAGATATCGAGACGGCCATTACCCACACGAATCTCGGCAATCTTTGTTTTCAGATGAATCGGTTTTCCGAAGGAGCCGAACACATGAAAAAGGCGGTGTCCATCTTTGAGAGAATGCCGGACGGAAAAGATTCCCACTATGCGTCCGCTCTCTCAGGGCTTGCGGAAGCGTATTATCACGAGGGAGAGCTGGAAGAATCTGCAAGATGTTATGAGAAGGCGCTTCGTGAGATCGAAGCGTACTACGGCGAAAATGATTACTATCAGATCACAAAACGGAATCTGGAGACGGTAAGAGATCTTCTGAAAAGGGAGAAGGCGGCAGCGGCCAGCGAGATGACAGGACTTGAGATGGCAAAGGCATACTACGAGGCATACGGGAAAAAGATGATCGAAGAAAAATTTCCTGATTATGCAGGGCGGATTGCCGTCGGTCTTGTAGGGGAAGGGTCTGAGTGTCTTGGATTTGACGACGCGGTCTCCGCGGATCATGACTATGGACCGGGATTCTGCATCTGGCTCACGAAAAAGGATTATCGGAAAATAGGGAAGAGACTTCAGGAAGAGTATGAAAAACTTCCCGGAGAATTCATGGGATTTCCGGCGAAGCATCGGACAGAACAGGGAAAAGAGCGTACCGGAGTGTTCGAGATCGGAAGTTTTTTCCAGTATCTGACTGGGTACGCGAAAGCGCCAAAGACGGAGGAGGAATGGTATTCCATTTCGGAAGAAGCGCTTCGCACAGCTACAAGCGGGGAAATCTTTTCGGATCCTCTTGGCAAATTTACAAAGCGAAGAGCGCGTTTCCTGGATCGTCCAGATACAGTACGTCTTGAAAAGCTGGCAGTGTCTCTCGGGAAAATGGCACAGGCTGGACAGTACAATTTTGGACGAGCCAAAAAGAGAGAAGATATAGGGTCAATGTATTTTGCCATGGCAGAGTTTCTGAAAGCTGCCTGCGAAGCAGTGTATCTTTTGAATGGAACGTACATGCCGTTTTATAAATGGAGAATGAGAGGGATGCGCTCTTTAAAAAAAGGCCAAAAGATCCGGAAACAGATCGAGGAACTGATGAATGGGCAGATGGCCGGACAAGGTGTCGAAGAAAAAGCGGAAGAACAGATGGAAGCGATCTGTCAGCTCATAGTGCAGGAGTTGAAAGAAAGCGGACTCACAAAATCTGATGATCCATTCCTGGAAATTCAGAAAGCGGAAGTACGCCGTACAGCGGATATCCGGAGGATGGAAAAAGAGGAGGAACAATGGAAAGAAAAGAGCGAGTGATCGAGGAGACGATCAAGATGGAATGGCTCCAGTTTCAGGAAGTCTCGAATGAAGGCGGGCGGGCCGCCTGCCAGGACGACCAGGAGACGTTTGTGATCATGAGGAAAAGTCAGTTTCTTGCCTGGGATGAGGAGGTCATCGTAAGTTATCTCGACGATTTAAACGAGGCGCGGGAGAAAGGATGGAATCTGATCACAGAGAAGTATGCCCGTATGATGGAAAGCACAGCACCAGAGCAGTATGCAAGGTTTGCAGATGTGCTCCCGAAACGGGAGGAAGCCAGAATCCGGATCCAGGAAGATATCATATCAAAAGAGATGGAGTGGGCGGAAGAATTTGCAGCAAAGTACCCAAAACTTGGGGCTACCGGACGGAAGATCCGCACATCCGAAGACACCGAATGGGAGACATCACAGGAGACTTATCTTCGCGGCGAGATTTCCACTTATTCAGATAAAACGCTGGCTCTTTACTATGCCATGATCTGCCGATTTGAGCGGGAAGGGAAAAATTATACAGAGATGATCCTAAACAACATGATTGCACAGTATGGATACAAGACATTAGAACAGACGGAGGAAAGATTGGATGAAGATAGACGCAAATAAGACGATAGCAGTGGCTGTCGATTACCAGGAACGGCTCATGCCGGTCATGGAGGGAAAAGAAGAACTGCTGGAGCACTCTGAAATTTTGCTCAAAGGGCTTCGCACACTGGAAATCCCGATCATCCTCACACAGCAGTACACAAGAGGACTTGGGATGACGGTAAAGGAGATTACAGATGCGGCAGGGACAGAGGACTATCAGGAAAAGATAAGTTACAGTGCCTATGAGGAACTGTCGCCCCTGATCGAGGGGAAAACCTATGTTGTTGTGTGTGGAATAGAATCCCATATCTGTGTCCTTCAGACGGTTATCGATCTGAAAGAAAACGGATATATTCCGGTACTTGTGACGGATTGCATTTCCAGCCGGAAACACCGGGACAAGGAGATGGCTCTGGAAAGAGCAAGGATAGAAGGAGCTGTTCTCACGACATACGAGGCACTGCTTTTTGAACTGCTCGGAAAAGCCGGGACGCCAAAGGCAAAGGCAATCCAGCGGTTGATCCGATAAAAAATACTTTTGGGAAGTCTGTGGAACTTTGGAAGGAGAATGTTTATGATATATATGTCCAAATGGGAATCGCCGATTGGCGGTATTACGATGGCGGGAACCAGGGAGGAACTGACTGGACTTTGGTTTGACGGACAGAAATATTTTGAGAGCGGGCTTCCAAAAGAGCGTGAAGAAAAGGAAACGCCCGTCTTTCAGGAGACGAAAAGGTGGCTTTCGATATATTTTCAGGGAAAAGAGCCGGATTTTACATTGCCCCTTTTGCTGGAAGGATCCGAATTCAGAAAGGCAGTGTGGAGAATCCTGCTTACTATCCCGTACGGGGAGACGATGAGTTATGGGGAAATTGCCCGCAGAATTGCAAAAGAGCAGGGGCAAACAAGGATGTCCGCCCAGGCAGTCGGAGGGGCGGTCGGTCATAATCCAATTTCTATCATCGTGCCGTGCCACAGAGTGGTAGGGACAAATGGAAGCCTGACCGGATATGCAGGTGGGATTGACCGGAAAATCAGGCTTCTGACACTGGAAAAGACGGACATGTCGGGACTTTTTGTACCGAAGAAAGGAACTGCTCTGTAATGCAGAATACAAAAAAGGAAAGGCGCTATTGTCCTTTCCTTTCCGTTTTTTGAAAGAATAGAAATCCTATGAGAAAGAGGACGGCCAAAGAGCCGACGCCTATGTTCATCTGCCCTGTGATCTGGCTGATGAGGGAGACGAGTGTTGTCCCGGCAAATGATGCCCCTTTTCCGCAGATATCGTAGATACCAAAGTATTCTCCGGAGCGCTCAGCCGGTATGATTCTCGCAAAGTAAGAGCGGGACATGGACTGGATGGCACCCTGGAAGATTCCGACACAGACTGCCAGAATCCAGAACTGGTACTGTTCTTTCAGTGTGATTCCGTAAAGGGCGATGAGGAAATAGGCAAAAATGCAGATTTTGATCAAAGATGCATTTTTGTATTTGCTGCACAGCCGCCCGAAAAGAAGAGCCGCCGGAAAAGCGACGATCTGGGTCGTGAGAAGAGCAAGTAAAAGTCCGGTAGTATCAAGTCCAAGTGCAGTTCCGTAAGCGGTCGCCATATCGATGATCGTGTAGACGCCATCAATGTAGAAGAAAAAGGCAATCAGAAAGTAGAGAACTTGCCTGTTTTGCCCAAGTTCCCTAAACAGGTGCCAAAGCCGCCCGAAGGAAGCGGACGCAAAATGAGCTTCCCGCTGTACACTGTGGGTCTGCTGATAGCTTTTTAAAAGCGGGATGGACAGCATTACCCACCAGAGCGCGATCAATAGAAAGGCGATGCTCATGGCCGTATTCATGGTAATCCCCAGTTTTTCGTACAGCAAGACGAGAAGGAGGCTCAAGATAAAAGGGATGCAGCTTCCGATATAACCCCAGGCATATCCTTTTGCCGAGATGGCATCCATCCGATCTTCTGTAGTCACATCTACAAGCATTGAGTCGTAAAAGACAAGACTTAGCGAGTAGGCAGATTTTGCAAGGACAAACAGGAAAAGGAAACATACCCAGGATGTAGTAAATCCGAGAAATACGCATCCCAGCGCACCGATGAGGAGGGCAGCCATAAAGAATTTCCGTTTTCGTCCTTTGAAATCCGAAGCAGTGCCAAGAATAGGAGCCAGCACGGCAGTGATGATGGTGGCCGCAGAAGTAGCATATCCCCAGAAGGCCAGATAGTTGACCTCAGAGACGGAGGCCTGTTCTGCCAGATAATTGAAGTAGATCGGCATGATGGTAGATACAAGCAGGGTAAATGCCGAGTTGGCCACATCATACAGGATCCATTTCTTTTCAAGCGAAGTCGTCTGGAATTTCATAAGTCTTCTCCTTTTCATAAGATAATACAGGAATTTCCTTCCAACCAGGGCGAGGACCAAAGGTACGGTCAAAAAGCGGATCCAGAGAAGAAGGGGCGGAAAGGCAGCGGACGTAATTATCTGTAAGATCCAGACATATGTCTATTGCGTGGTTCATCAGTTTGTGGAGACGCAGGTTGCTGTCCCGGCATCTTGGATCTCCTTTTTTGTTCATCATCAAACCGCGCATGCTTTTATACTTTCCGGAAATGCGAAGAACAAGAGCAATTCCAGTGCGCTTGAATGGATTTGGCGTCGTCAAAAGGTCATTGTACCAGATCATAGAGTGTAAGGATGACTCGATCTCCTCCGCCGAGAGGGCAGGAAAGAAAGAGTGAATCTGGGACGCGTACTCCGGTGTGACAAACAGGTGTCCGGTCACTTCAGCATGAAGCGGGATTTTCCTGTTTCTCAGGAGGAGATAGCGGTCAAATTCTGACTCGATCAGGGAGTGGGATACGTGGCTGACACGAATTTTCTGTTCGACATAGCTGTGGCAGGAAAGATCCAGCGCAAAATGGCATAAAAAGCCCAGTATATACGCAATTCGTGCATCTTTGTCATTTTCATTTTCTGTATTGCGGATCACAGAGGCGGCACGTGCAAAGAAACGGCCGGCCGGCTGAGAATGCATGCCAAATCCGGTCTGATTGACTTTGTTTTTCTGGAGAGCTCTGTAGTAAAATAAAATGTCCGGTCCGTGCAGACCGATCTCAAACAGATCAGGATTTTTGCGGATAAGTGCCCTGATCTCAGGGGAGAACGCTCGCTTCATCTTTTCCCCGAATATATAGTGTGCATAAATTGCAGGCATAAAGAACCTCCCGATATGATTATTCTGCCTTAACGAAGTGAGGAATAGGGCTTACGCCTGAAAATTTCTGCTGCTTTTTCGCTGACAGATGTTTCCATCTTATAATACTGAAGTTTGATGTCATATTTGATCTGTTTTCGGCTTCTTCTTTCTTTTTTCATATCCAACACCTCACTTTTTTTCATTACAGAGATGATAACATAGAAAAAGCAGAGATTATGTTAAGGGCAGTTTAAATGTTTGAAAAATATAGCTCCCGATTCCAATTGGATACCGGGAGCTCTTTTGCAGAAAATACTTTAGATTTCTCTTGTGTATGTTCTGAGCCATTCTTTTTCTTCGTTGTCAAGATACGGAGAAATTTTTTCGTAAACGGCTTTGTGATAATCGTTGAGCATCTTCTTTTCAACTTCTGTCATAAGATCCGGATTGATGGCATCCAGATCCATCGGAATGAATGTGATCGGTTCAAAATACATAAACTGTCCGTATTCATTCTTTTCGCCTTCACATGTCAGAAGTTCGTTCTCCAGGCGGATGCCGTGGCTTCCTTCAATGTAGATGCCTGGCTCGTCTGTGATGATCATTCCTTTTTCAAATGGCTGGATCTCACCTGCGCGGTACTGCCAGCGGAATCCTGCAGGACCTTCGTGGATGTTCAGAAGATATCCGACACCATGTCCGGTTCCATGGTTGAAGTTCATATTTCTGTCCCAGAATGGCTTTCTCGCAAGCATGTCCAGTGTCATTCCAGTGCAGCCCTTCAGGAATTTTGCATTTGCAAGAGAAAGGTTGCTGATGGCTACGAGAGTAAAATGATCTTTCATGATCTGCGGAATTTCGCCAAATGCGTAAGTACGAGTCACATCTGTGGATCCTTCATAGAATCCTGCTCCTGTATCGGTAAGAAGGAAATTGCCCTCCTTTACCTCCACATCTGTTTCAGGGGAGGATGTATAGTGGACGATAGCCCCGTGCTCGCCATATGAGCTGATCGGCTCAAAACTTGGGCGGATAAAGTTGCCCTGTTCTGCACGGAATTCGTCAAGTTTTTCGGAAGCACTTATTTCTGTAATCGTGATCTTGCCGACATTTTCCTTCAGCCATTTCATAAATTTGATGTGGGCGATACTGTCCTTGATCTGCGCCTTTTTGATGTTTTCGATTTCTACTTCATTTTTGATGGCTTTGAAAAGGATTTCCGGGTTGCGTTCTTCTACTTTTGCAACGCCTTCCGGGATGTTGTTGTAGAGAGCATAATTCAGCCTTGCCGGGTCGATGAGCAGGACTTCATCTGTGCTGATTTTCTTGATATCTTCATAGATATCGTTGTACGGATGAAGAACCACTCCATCTTTCGCGAGATCTGCTTTGATTTCATCGCTCAGTTTTGCTTCATTGATATAAAGATCCATTTTGTCCATTGTGATGACAGCGTAGGAAAGAACAAGCGGGAAGAATTCGATATCATTTCCGCGGATGTTCAATGTCCAGCAGATATCGTCCAGTGTCGTAAGTACATGGGCAGTTGCGCCGCATTCTTTCATTGATTCACGGATACGTCCAAGCTTGGATGCAACGCTCTCTCCAGTGTATTTTAAATCCAGAGCAAATACCGGCTCTGTGGAAAGTTCCGGACGGTCTGTCCAGATTTCGTCGATGAGATCATAGTCATAGATGATCTTTCCGTGTTTTGCGGATGCGATCGCTTCATAGTCCTGTCCTTCGCCCATGGATACGACGCGGCCGTCGAAGCCAAGTGTACCGTTTTCCGGAAGTTTGTCGGAAAGGTACTCAAGGATAGTCGGAACACCTGGTTCTCCCATTTTCATCAGATTGACTGTTGATCCCGCAAGCTGTTTTGCTGCCTGGATAAAGTAGCGGCCGTCTGTCCAAAGATGAGCTTCTGTCTTTGTAATCACAGCGGTTCCGGCAGAACCGGAAAATCCTGTGATGAATTTTCTTGCTTTGAAATGTTCCCCAACATATTCACTCTGATGGAAATCTGCTGTCGGAACAACATAAATGTCAATTCCTTTTTCTTCCATCAGTGAGCGTAATTTCGCAATTCTTTCTGGTACGTTCATGGTTGAAAACCTCCTTCATTTTCAGCAATAAAATTGAATACCAATTCAAGCACGTCTATTATAACACAAAATTGGAAAAACAAGTATACTGTATTGACAATATTTCTCTGTATGAGATACTTATTCTGAGATCTACAGGAGGGCAGAATGTTTGTATCTGCATCTGGTAAGAGAGAAAAGGAGACGGAGAAATGGAAAAATATACGAGATCGATCATCCCCGTCATTGAGTATAATTATGAGAATCTCACAACGATGGAAAAGACGATAGCCGATTTTTTTATAAAAAATAAAAAGCGAGTGGATTTTTCGGCCAAGGCAGTGGCAGAGCGGCTTTTTGTGTCCGAAGCTTCGCTTTCCCGCTTTGCAAAGAAATGCGGGTACAGAGGGTATCGGGAATTTATCTATCAATACGAAGAGACATTTCAGGACGGAAGGAAGAAACCGGTTCAGGGAAGTACAGCCCGCGTACTGGACTGTTACCAGGAAGTGCTGAACAAGACATATAATCTGGCGGATGAGGCAAAACTTCGAAGGATCAGCAGGATGATGAGAAAGGCGGAGCGGATTTTTGTGTGCGGGGTGGGAAGTTCCGGTATTGTGGCAAGGGAGACAGAACTTCGGTTCATGCGCATTGGAATGAATATCAATTCCTTGATTGAGCGGGATATGATCCGAATGCGTGCCGTCTTTCAGGACGAGCGTTCCATGGTTATCGGGCTGAGCATGAAAGGGGAGACAAAAGAAGTCCGCTACATTTTGAGAAAAGCACATGAAAGAAAAGCAAAGTGTGTGCTTGTCACTGCCAGGAACAACCCGGAATTTCGGGAATTTTGTGATGAGATCATTCTCGTACCCGGCCTTGATAATCTGGACAACGGTGATCTGATCTCTCCGCAGTTTCCAATGCTTGCTATGATGGATATCCTGTATGCTTGTTATCTTGATCAGGATCAGAGCATGACAAAAGCATTTCTGCAGGATACGGCAGAAGCCCTCCGGGAGTCTGTTCAGGAAGTATAAGCCTGAGTTGAATTTCTAAAAAAATCAGGGTTGACAATAAAAAAAGAATACGCTACTATCATAGATAAGCATCAAAATATATGAAAAGCAATGAAGAGAAGAAGTAACAGCAGATCAGGTTCATACAGAAAGTAACCGGTTGATGAGAGGTGCACGAAAAGTTTGCTGTGAATACATCTTGGAGCTTCACACCGAAAAGAAAGTAGGCTGTGACGGGATCGCACACGTTACCGTGCGGAGAGATTTCCATCTGTGAGAGACAGACGGAGATTTTGCTGAGCCGGATCAGTTCCGGGAAAAAAGGTGGTACCACGGGATTTTGCCTCGTCCTTTATGAAGGACGGGGCTTTTTTATGTCATAGGAAACTTCCTTCCTGTGACATAAAAAATGCTCCGCGAGGATCGAACTGCGGCAAAGCGGAAGATGTCGCTGGAGCGACTTGCCGCAGGCGGCGAAGCCTGAAAAGCAGGCTTCTTTCTTGATTCTACATTCTAAAGGTAAAACAGATGGAAGTTTGGGATTTATTTGATGAGAACAGAATACCGCTTGGGAGGACCGAGAGCAGGGCAGCGCCTGTGAAAAAAGGAGAATACCATATTGTTGTGGTAGCCTGTGTCGTCAATTCTAAAAATCAGATCCTTCTGACACTCCGGGACCGAAATAAAGTAAAGTATCCGGGGACATGGGAGAATACGGGAGGAGCTCTGCAGGCAGGAGAGAGCAGCAGGGAGGCAGCAGTCCGAGAACTTTTTGAGGAGACTGGCATCAAAGTGGCACAAGATGACCTGACTATGCTGGATTCTCAAAAAGAAGAATACGCGTTCATTGATTTTTATATAGTAAAAAAGGATGTTCCTCTGGAAGAAATTGTTCTTCAGAAGGGAGAGACGACAGATGCCAGATGGGTCACATTCCGGGAGATGCTTGAGATGGGAAGATGCGGAGAGATTGCCCCGCCTATCTATCGCCGTATGCGTACACTTGCTCCAAAACTTATAAAATTTCTTGGGATCCGCAAGGTGTCGGAATCCAGAAAAATCATCATTCTTGGATGCAGCGGAAGCGGAAAGTCCACATTGGCTGCCAAGCTTGGGAAACAGCTGTCCCTTCCAGTCGTCTATCTGGATGCGCTTTCCTGGGATGCAGGATGGAAGAGGAAGCCTTTTGAAGAGTTTGACCGGCTTGCAGAAGCAGAGATCCGGAAAGAGGAGTGGATCATCGACGGGAATTTTCCAAGGACTGTAGAACACCGCATGGATGAATGCGATACGGTCATCTATCTGGATTTCAAAAGGTGGTTTTGTATTCTGAGCGTTCTGAAAAGAGTGATCAAAAACTACGGAAAACCGAGGGAAAGCATGAATCCCGGCTGCCCGGAGAAGTTCGATCCGTCATTCCTTAAGAGGATCTGGAATTTTGACAGGCGGAGCAAAGCGCACTACTATGGATACATGGAAACATTGAGTGACACGAAGCTGATCGTTCTGAAGTCAAGACGGGAAGTCGGCCGCTTTTTAGAAAAAGTGGAAAAGGAAGGCCGTTTTGTCGAAGGAAACTACAAAAAGCAGAAGAAAAAATAAAGAGAAAGAAGAGGAGAGAAAGATGCAGATTTACGAAGAATTGAAAGCCCGCGGCCTGATCGCACAGGTTACGGACGAAGAAGAGATCAGAGAACTGATCAACAATGGAAAAGCTACATTTTACATCGGATTTGACCCAACCGCAGACAGCCTTCACGTGGGGCATTTCATGGCGCTTTGCCTGATGAAACGTCTCCAGATGGCAGGAAACAGACCAATCGCCCTGATCGGCGGAGGAACCGGCTATATCGGAGATCCGTCCGGCCGGACAGATATGCGTTCCATGATGACGCCGGAACAGATCCAGCACAACTGTGACCGTTTCAAAGAACAAATGAGCAAATTCATTGATTTTTCTGAGGGAAAAGCTCTGATGGTCAACAATGCGGATTGGCTTTTAGATCTCAACTATGTAGATTTCTTAAGAGAAGTGGGACCGCATTTCAGCGTCAATAACATGCTCCGTGCAGAGTGTTACAAACAGAGGATGGAGAAAGGACTCAGCTTCCTTGAATTTAACTACATGATCATGCAGAGCTACGATTTTTACATGTTATTCCAGAAATACGGATGCAACATGCAGTTCGGCGGAGACGATCAGTGGTCCAATATGCTTGGCGGTACCGAGCTGATCCGCCGAAAATTAGGAAAGAACGCATGTGCCATGACGATCACTCTCCTTCTGAATTCCGAAGGAAAGAAGATGGGAAAGACACAGTCCGGAGCTGTGTGGCTTGATCCGGAGAAAACGTCTCCGTTTGAATTCTACCAGTACTGGAGAAACATTGCAGATGCGGACGTGCTGAAATGTATCCGTATGCTGACATTCCTTCCGCTGGAGGAGATCGACGCCATGGATAAATGGGAAGGAAGCCAGCTTAATCAGGCAAAAGAGATTCTCGCATTTGAACTTACGAAGCTGGTACACGGAGAAGAGGAAGCAAGAAAAGCGCAGGACAGCGCAAGAGCACTGTTTACAAGCGGAAACGCGGCAGATATGCCGACATATGAACTTGCTGAAGAAGATTTCACAGATGGGAAAATCGACATTCTTACCATTCTATTTAAGAGCGGACTCGTGCCGTCCAAATCCGAGGCGAGACGTGCCGTGCAGCAGGGCGGGGCGACTGTAAATGGCGAAAAAGTGACGGATACCTACACATCTTACACTAAGGAAGATTTCGAAAAAGATTTTGTATTGAAACGTGGGAAGAAGAACTTCCGAAAGATCGTGGTGAAATAGTATGAATCTGCTTATTACGATTATTGTGTTGACAGCATTGTCCGGAATCGGAGGAACCGGAATCGGAGCGGCCATCAGTACGACAGTGCGAAAGGGATCCGACAAGGCTATGAGCCTTCTCTTAAGCTTTGCTTCCGGGACGATGATCAGTATCGTCTGTCTGGATTTGTTCCACGATGCGCTGGAGACCGGGATGGCAAAAGAAGGAATCGCTTTATTTGTGATCATCGGCTTTCTGACGGTATATCTGTTGGAGAGAGTGATGGACAAGAAGGCTGAGCAGGCCAGAAACAGGATGAGCAGGAAGATGATGATGGCAGGTGTGGCAATGATGTTTGCCGTGGCGTGTCATAACATTCCGGTAGGGATGACTATCGGAGCATCTTCAGTAACCCACGAAACACTTTGGGGAAGTCCGGCGCTCACACTTGCGATCTTCATCGGTATCCACAATGTACCGGAAGGGATGGCCATCTGTGCGCCTCTTCTTGCAGCAGGGATGAAAAAAGGGAAGGCAGTTCTTCTCACAGCCTTGAGCGGAGCAGCCATCATCGTGGGCGGTCTTCTCGGATACTGGATCGGAGATATGGGGCAGATGGGACTTGCGATCAGCCTGAGTTTTGCATCCGGCGCCATGCTCTACGTGAATTTTGGGGAGATCCTTCCGGAAGCCAATGCCCTCTACAGGGGGAAGATGCCGGCATTCTTCACGGTTCTTGGCATTTTGCTGGGCATGATGTTCATGCATGCACATTAAGAAAAAGAAATAAGCGCGTAAAGGGAATGTCCCTGCTGGAAGATCGTCCGGCAGGGATGTTTTATGTCATAGGAAACTTCTTTCTTGTGTAGAAAAGTTCTCTGGACTCTCCTATAAAGCAAAAAGATAAACAGGTGTCTTGTCACATGTAAGAAACAGGTGTATAATGCGGTGTAAATGAGTAAACAAACAGGGGGAAACCGCAATGCATTCTTTGAAAAGAGAGATAGAGACATTAAAAAAAGAAAAAAAGGCTGTTATCCTTGCGCACTATTATGTGCCGGATGATGTACAGGAAATCGCCGACTGCATAGGAGATTCCTTTTATCTGAGCAAGGCTGCAAAGGAAACAGATGCCCAGATCATTGTATTTGCAGGCGTCTCTTTTATGGGAGAGAGCGCCAAGATCCTGAATCCGGGAAAGAAAGTCCTTTTGCCGGATCCGACGGCAGACTGTGCCATGGCACATATGGCGGATCCGAAAAAGATACAGGAGATGAAGGAAGCACATCCGGATCTGGCGGTAGTCTGCTACATCAATTCGACAGCAGAGCTTAAGACATACTCGGATGTCTGCGTGACATCAGCCAATGCAGTCAAGGTCGTAAAGGCGCTGCCGAACAAGGAGATCTTTTTTATACCGGACAGACACCTTGGAAGTTTTGTCGCTGAGCAAGTGCCGGAGAAGCAGATATTTCTAAATGACGGGTATTGTCCAGTGCATCATAAGATCACGCCGGAAGATGTGAGATGGGCGAAAGCGGCGCATCCGGAAGCGCTTTGTTTTGTACACCCGGAATGTCCGGAAGAAGTAGTAGCGCTCTCGGATTATGCCGGAAGTACATCCGGAATCATAAAAGCGGTGGAACAGTCTGATGCGAAAGAATTTCTGATCGGAACAGAGGCAGGCGTCCTGTATGAGCTGAAAAAGAACAATCCGGACAAGATATTCCATCTCGTCACGCCGGAACAGTGCTGCTATGATATGAAAAAAGTGACTCTTGAAAAGATCCGGGATTGTTTAAGAGATGAAAGCAATGAAGTACACGTGCCGGAAGAGGTAAGCAAAAAGGCGGCAAAGGCCATGGAACGGATGCTGGAGCTTGCAAAATAAACGGAGGAAAAGAGTATGGATACAATACAGGCAGATATCGTAATCGTGGGGACCGGGGCCAGCGGTCTGTTTGCGGCTTTGCATCTTCCGGAAGACAAAAAGATCGTAATGATCACGAAAGATTGTGCGGAACACAGTGATTCCTTTCTGGCACAGGGAGGGATCTGCGTACTGCGCGATGAAAAAGACTATGACAGTTTTATGGAAGATACACTAAAGGCAGGGCACTATGAAAACAGAAGAGAGTCCGTAGATATCATGATACGGTCTTCCAGAGAAGTCATCGATGAGCTGATCGGATACGGGGTTGATTTTGCGAAAAAGAATGGCGAGCTGGATTACACAAGAGAAGGATGCCATTCAAAACCAAGGATCCTTTTCCACGAAGATATTACCGGTCAGGAGATTACAAGCCGTCTTCTTTTGGAAGTGAGAAAGAGGAAAAACATAAAACTTTTGGAATATACGACAATGATCGATATTGTCGAAAAAGAAAATTGCTGTTATGGGGTCATGGCTTCAGGAAAAGATGGGGAAGTCTGCTTTTTAAAAGCACCGTACACGATCCTGGCTACCGGAGGAATCGGGGGATTGTATACGCATTCTACCAATTACCCGCATCTTACGGGAGATGCCCTTGCCATTGCGCTGAAGCATGGTGTGCAGCTGGAAAATATTGATTATATACAGATCCACCCAACGACGCTGTATTCGAAAAAACCGGGCCGCAGGTTCCTCATCTCTGAGTCTGTGAGGGGAGAAGGGGCAAAGCTTTATGGAGCAGACGGGAAACGGTTTGCCGATGAGGTGCTCCCGAGAGATCTTTTGACTGAAGAGATCAAAAAACAGATGGAAAAAGATCAAAAACCGTATGTATGGCTGGATATGACGATGCTTGGAAACGATGAGATCCAGGCGCATTTCCCTCATATTTACGAGAGATGTCTCGAAGAAGGGTACGATGTGACAAAAGATTGGATTCCTGTCGTGCCGGCACAGCATTATTTCATGGGCGGGATCCACGTGGACAAGAACAGCAAGACGACGATGGAGCGTCTTTACGCAGCAGGAGAGACGAGCTGCAATGGCGTTCACGGGGCGAACAGGCTGGCCAGCAATTCTCTTTTGGAAAGCCTTGTATTTGCAAAGAGGGCAGCACAGGAGATTGCAGCGACATTCACGGAAGAAGATGGAGAAGACTGTGAGGTCGACTGTCTGGCAGAAGAGACATTGCGGGAACTGGAAAAAGACAGGACGGATCTTTCACACATTTACAAAATGCAGGTGTTAGAAGAAATTGAAAAGGAGAGAAAAGCAAGATGAATGAGATCACGATGAAAATACAGGCCGATGAGCTGATCATGCAGGCACTCCGGGAAGATATTACAAGTGAGGATATCACGACAAATGCGGTAATGCCTGAAAAAAAGCAAGGAGAAGTGGAACTCATCTGTAAGCAGGACGGAATCATCGCAGGACTCTGGGTGTTTGAGCGCGTGTTTACCCTGCTGGATCCGGAGACGAAGACAGAGTTTTATGTAGAAGATGGAGAGAAGGTAAGGAGCGGCCAGCTTATGGGAGTTGTAAGAGGGGATATCCGTGTTCTTTTATCAGGGGAGCGGACGGCTTTGAACTATCTTCAGAGGATGAGCGGGATCGCCACGTACACAAGACAGGCAGCCGATTTGCTGAAAGGGACGAAGACAAAGCTTCTCGATACAAGAAAGACGACGCCGAACATGCGTATTTTTGAAAAATATGCAGTGAAAGCGGGAGGAGGATACAATCACAGATACAATCTGTCTGACGGGATCCTTCTGAAAGACAATCACATCGGAGCTGCGGGAAGTGTAAAGAAGGCGGTAGAGATGGCAAAAGAATACGCCCCGTTTGTCCGCAAGATAGAGGTTGAGACGGAGAATCTTGAGATGGTAAAAGAAGCGGTTGAGGCAGGAGCCGACATTATTATGCTTGACAATATGTCTCCGGATCAGATGAAAGAAGCGGTAAATTTCATTGCAGGGAGAGCCCAGACAGAGTGCTCGGGCAATGTGACAAAAGAGAAGATCAAGATGCTTTCCGAGATCGGTGTCGACTATATCTCCAGTGGAGCATTGACACACTCCGCCCCGATTCTTGATATTTCCTTGAAAAATCTTCACGCAGTGGAGGAAATGTGATATAACTGTTTAAGGACAAAGTGGAAAGGATGAAATGTATGGACGGAGAATTGCGCAGGCAGGAAATATTAAGGCAGATACAGGAAAGCGACACTCCTATATCCGGGACAAAGCTTGCACAGATGTGCTCTGTCAGCAGACAGGTCATCGTGCAGGATATGGCGGTCCTGCGGGCATCCGGGTACGATATCGTATCGACATACCGGGGATATATCTGCCGCGAAGACAGGAAGGCAGAGCGTATCTTTTTTGTATCACATACAGATGAAGAGATTGAAGAAGAACTGAATCTCATCGTGGATTTCGGGGGGATGATAAAAGATGTGTTTATCAGACATGAAGTGTACGGAGAATTGAAGGCGGTACTGGATATCCATTCCCGAAGAGAGGTGCAGGAATTCCTAAATGAGATCAAAACCGGAAGATCAGGACCTCTGAAAAATATTACATCCGGCAGGCACTACCATACGGTTCTGGCGGACAGTGAAGAAATCCTGGATGCCATCGAAAAAGAACTGAAGGACAAAATGTTTCTCCTGTAAAAAAGAGAACAAAGCAGAAAGGAAGGGGCTTTATGAGTTTTAAAGAGATCAAACCGGAAGAATGGGACAAAAACCCGTTTGAAGCTATCGGAAAGGATTGGATGCTTGTGACGGCAGGCACAGAAGAACATCTCAACACGATGACCGCCAGCTGGGGCGGCGTAGGTGTTATCTGGGGAAAGCCTTCCGCTACAGCATATGTCCGTCAGACACGTTATACAAAGGAATTCATTGACAACAGCGAATTTTTTACTTTGTCGTTTTTTGACAAATCACACAGAGATGCGCTGAACCTTTGCGGAACGGTTTCCGGAAGAGATCGGGATAAAATCAAAGAGGCAGGACTTACTCCGATGGCTGTGGATAAAACAGCAGCTTTTGAGGAAGCGGATGTGATTCTTGTCTGTCGGAAACAGTATCATCAGTATATGAATCCAGAAGGATTCGACGTGAAAGAAAACAATGCAAAGTGGTATGCAGACAGAGATTACCACACGATGTACATCGGATCTATCGAAAAAATCCTTTTAAAAGAAGCGTAGAAAAAAGAACAGGAATTGACAAGCAGGCAGTTTATGTGATATCGTTTTGGTTAGAAAAAACTAACTAAAGAAACATCACAGAACTGCCTGTTTATATGTTTAAAATTATTTTCTTGCTTTTGCTTTCAGGCAGGTAGGCTTCATGTATGCCGGAAGTGCCTTGATCAGGAAAAAGACGATCAGAACGGAAAGCGTCTTATCCAGAAGATTGTTAAAAAGTTTCGGGATGAAAGAAGCGGCAAAAATGCCCATACCGCTTTGCTTTAACACTGCTACCGCGATATCAGATACCGTACCGGTAAGTCCACCGTAAACGACGATACCGATCGGTGTGCCGATGACCGGTGCGATAATGCCGATGATGATGCCGGTAATAATGGCTGAGGCAAGTGTAAGCCGGAATTTGCGGAAGATCAGACCTACGACAAGACCGATAGCGATATTGACAAGCATAAACGGCATTCCTCCAAGAGAGCCTGAAATAATGGCAGTCAAAAAATTGGTAAGGGCGCCTACACAGACACCGTATACCGGGCCGAAGCATACAGCTGTAAAAATAGTGCCGATCGTGTCCAGGTAGACTGGGAACTTGATTGCCGCCATGACAATGCCAAGTACGATGTTCAGCGCGATACAAAGTGCGCAGAATAAAAGTGTTGTTGTTTTGGAAAGTTGTTTATTCATAGTTCCTCCTTTGTGGTATATGTACACAGACAGTCTAACAGATAGAAAAAAGAAGATAAAATCAGTATTTTTCATGTATAACCAAAATTATAGAAAAAAGCAATGACAAGGCCATGTGGGAAAATGGTATACTATGTCCGGAGGAAAAAAAGATGAAACAGAAGATAGTGATCGTAAGCCATTGTTTTTTCAATGACGCAAGTAAACTAAGCCATCAGAACAGGGAAGAGCAGGAGGCGGAAAGAAAAGAGAAACGCATTTTTCTGCAGAAGCTTCTCCAACAGGGAGCGGAGATCATGCAGCTTCCGTGCCCGGAATTTTTGCTCTATGGAAGCAGGAGATGGGGGCATGCATCCAGCCAGTTTGACACTCCGTTTTTCCGAAAAGAGTGCGAAAAGATGCTGGAGCCTTTTGTGATGCAGTGGAAGGAATACAGTGCATTTCCAGACCGCTTTGAAATCATTGGCATTGTCGGGATTGACGGAAGCCCAAGCTGCGGAATAAACGCTACGTATGACGGCGACTGGGGAGGAGAGTTCCAGGATATGGACAGAGTAAAAAAAGCAGTCGGCACACTCAAAAGAAAAGAAAGATCGGGGATTTTCATGGAAGTCCTGAAAGAGATGATGGAGAAAGAGGAGCTTTACATACCGATGTATTCCATGAAAACATTTCCGGAATTCGTGTAAAAAAATCAAAGAAATGTATCATGAGGAAAAGAATATCTTGACATCGAAATTAAAAAAGCGTAAACTGTAAAACGATAAGAAAAGGGGAGCTGGAGAGAATCCGGCTGAGAGTAAGGACAGATTCGCCTTAGACCCTGGACCTGATCCGGATAATGCCGGCGTAGGAATCATAGTGGGATTACATATCTTAAAAAAGATATGTTGTGTAGGACATGATGCCTTCTGTCGGAAAGATCCGACGGAAGGTTTTTTTATTCTATAGAAAGTCTTTGAGACTCGACTATAGCAAAACAGATTCAAGGAGGAGAAAAAAATGAACGCAAGTGTAGCAATCCAGTCATTGCCGGATGCGGCAAACGACGAAGAGCTGATCCGTATTGTAGATGAGGTCATCGATTACATCAAAAGCACAGGGCTGAATTATTACGTTGGGCCTTTTGAGACAACCATCGAGGGAGATTACGATGAGCTGATGGATATCGTAAAAGAATGTCAGCATATTGCGGTCCGCGCGGGTGCACCTCATGTGGCAGCCTACATCAAGGTAAGCTACAGACCGGAAGGAGACGTGCTGTCTATTGAAAAGAAAGTTACAAAACATCACCAGTAAATTGTGGTCTTTGGCAGCGCTTCTTGTCATTTTGATAGCATGGCAGGGAGTTTCCATGGCAGGGTTAGTCCCGGGATATATGCTCCCATCGCCGGTAGATGTGATAAAAGCGTTCATCTCCGAGTTCCCGCTTCTGATGGAGAATGCGAAAGTGACGCTTATGGAAGCGTTTATCGGACTCGGATGCGGGGTGGCGCTTGGTTTCTTGATGGCCGTGATCATGGACCGGTTTGACCGGCTTTATAAAGCACTGTATCCGCTGATCGTCGTGACGCAGACAGTACCGACGGTAGCGATCGCGCCGCTTCTCGTACTTTGGTTCGGATACGAAATGCTTCCGAAAGTTATTCTGATCGTCATCGTCACATTTTTCCCGATCACAGTAGGACTTCTCACGGGATTCCGCTCTGCGGACAGAGATATGATGAATCTTTTGCGGTCTATGGGGGCCGGAAGACTCCAGATTTTCCGGTACATAAAGCTTCCAGGAGCGATGGGACAGTTTTTTTCCAGCCTTCGGATTTCTGCGTCTTACGCGGTAGTTGGCGCGGTCATCTCGGAGTGGCTTGGAGGGTTCAATGGTCTTGGAGTTTATATGACAAGGGTAAAGAAGGCGTTTTCATTTGACAAAATGTTCGCTGTGATCTTTTTGATCTCCGCCATCAGCCTGATTCTCATGAAACTTGTGGATATGCTCCAGAAGCGCTGTATGTCCTGGGAACAGAAAAAGTAAGGAGAAATAAATATGAAAAAGAAAATACTTGCAATGGTGCTGGCTGGCTGCATGGTATTCTCCATGGCAGCTTGTGGCTCTGAACAAAACAATAGTCAGGATAAAAAAGAAAAGAAAGAAAAGGTAACATTTGTCCTGGACTGGACACCGAATACAAACCACACTGGTCTGTATGTGGCTCAGGAGAAAGGCTACTTTGACGAAGAAGGACTGGAAGTGGAGATTGTACAGCCGCCGGAGGATGGAGCAGACGCACTCGTGGCTTCCGGAAAAGCCCAGTTTGGAATTTCTTTCCAGGATACAATGGCGCCGGGCGTAACAGGCGAGGATGCTCTCCCGACGACAGCTGTGGCAGCGGTTGTCCAGCATAATACTTCCGGTATCATTTCCCGGAAAGGGGAAGGAATGGACAGACCAAAAGGACTGGAAGGAAAGAAATATGCCACATGGGATGCCCCTATCGAGAAAGCGATGATGAAAAATGTCGTGGAGGCGGACGGAGGAGATTTCAGCAAAGTCGAGCTGATCCCGAGTACAGTTACTGATGAGGTATCCGCCCTCAAGTCCAAGTCCGTGGATGCTATCTGGATTTTCTATGCATGGGCAGGGATTGCAACAGAAGTGGCAGGACTTGAGACTGATTATTTTGCATTCAAAGATATCAACCCGGCCTTTGATTACTATACACCGGTTATTATTGCAAACAATGACTTCCTGAAAGACGAGCCGGAGACAGCGAAGAAGTTTTTGAATGCGGTTAAGAAAGGATATGAGGATGCTATAGAGGATCCAAAAGAGGCAGCCGACATTCTCTGTGAAGCATCTCCGGAGCTGGATAAAGATCTTGTCCTTGCAAGCCAGGAATACCTGAAAGATCAGTATATCGCAGATGCAGACAGCTGGGGATATATCGATCCGGAGAGATGGAATTCCTTCTATAACTGGCTGAATGAAAACGGTCTTACTGAGACTGAAATCCCGGAAAATACAGGATTCAGCAATGAGTATCTTCCAAAATAGCGAGAAAACAGATGGCAGAATTAATCGTATCAAATGTATCAAAATCTTTTGACGGAAAAAAGATCATAGAAGATGTGTCCATAGAGATACATGACAGGGAACTGGTAAGCCTTCTGGGAGTAAGCGGCGGAGGAAAAACGACGCTTTTCAACGTTATTTCCGGTCTGATCCTTCCAGATGCAGGACAAGTATTTCTGGATGGCAAGGAGATCACAGGACAGCCGGGAAAAGTAAGTTATATGCTTCAGAAAGATCTTCTTCTTCCCTATCGGACAGTAGAGGACAATGTGGCGCTTCCTCTTCTGATCGCCGGAATGAACAAGAAAGAAGCAAGAAAAAAAGTGCAGCCATATTTCGAGGAATTTGGGCTTTCCGGGACGCAGAAAAAATACCCGGCACAGCTTTCGGGTGGAATGAGGCAAAGAGCTGCCCTTCTGAGAACGTATATGTTCTCAGATAAACTGGCTCTTTTGGATGAACCGTTTTCTGCATTGGATACTTTGACAAAGGGAGCCATGCACAAATGGTATCTGGATGTTATGGAGCAGATCCACCTTTCTACCATCTTTATCACTCACGATATCGATGAGGCCGTGCTTTTGTCAGATCGGATCTATATTCTTGGAGGAAAACCTGGACGCATCGTTGATGAGATCCGCATTACAGAGCCGAAACCAAGGCGGAAAGACTTTAATCTCACAGGAGAATTCCTGGAGTATAAAAAGCGAATACTTGAAAAAATCGGGAACCCGGAAGCGTAGAAAAAGCTTCTGGGTTTTACAGTCTATTAAGCAATATTTAAAAATTTTAAGATTCATTGAATAAAATACAAATAATGATAAAATTCGACAAAGTGGCCTTGACCGTGGTATTGTCTGATGATATTCTCATAGGGACACAAGGGAAAAGTTATTAGATATATACGAAAGAGATGTGGGAAAATCTTATGGAAGAGCGTGAAAGACAGAGAAGAAGGCAGGCAATACGGAGAAAAAGGCGCAGAAGACAAAGAAGGATCCTTCTTGGAAGTTTTGCTTTGCTTCTCTCTCTGATTCTCGGAGGTGTGATCTACCTTTACACACATCCCCTGTTTTTGAAAAGCGATGTGGTCAAGGCAGAACTGAATGAAGAATTTGATCCGACAAAAAATGTCCGGTTTGTATTTGGAGGGAAAAAATCTCAGGTAGAGATACAGACAGACGCCGATTTGTCGAAAGAAGGAGAATATCCGATCACTTACAAATTCCGGGGACAGGAGAAAAAGGCGATTGTCAAAGTACAGGATACAACACCGCCATCCCTGGAGCTTCAGCCTTACACGACAGATATGGCAGAAGAGATCAAGCCGGAGCTGTTCGTAAAGGAAGTGAAGGATTTCTCCGAGGTAAAAGTGCGATTTAAGGAAGAGCCGGATTTTCAGGAGGCAAAGGAGTATACGGTTTCCATTGTTGCAGAAGATGCAAGCGGTAACCAGACGGTCAAGGAGACAAAGCTGATCCGTAAAAAAGATGAAACAAAACCGGAAATACAGGGCATCGAAGACGTGGAAATCCTGCAGGGAAAGATATTGGATCTTCAGAAAGACGTCACGGTCAAGGACGATATGGATCCGAATCCTTCACTGAGTGTTGACCAGACGGCAGTAGATTTCAACACACCCGGCACATATGAGGCAGTCTACAAAGCAAAGGACCGGTCCGGAAATGTAAACGAGATCAAACGTAAGATAGTTGTAAAGGAAAATAAAGAATTCAATCAAAAGATTGTGTATCTGACATTTGACGACGGCCCTTCAGACAATACAGAAAAGATAATTGATATTCTTGATGAATACAATGCCAAGGCGACGTTCTTTGTGACAGGAAACAACAAAAAGAAAAATGATCTGATCACGAAAGCGCACAAGAAAGGACATGCCATCGGACTTCATACATACACTCACGACTACGCGTCTGTGTACTCTTCTTTGGATGCATACTTTTCAGATCTTCAGAAGATTTCCGATATGGTAGAAAGTTTGACCGGAGAGAAATCAAAGCTGATCCGATTCCCGGGAGGCTCCAGCAACACTATCAGCGCTCATTACACAAAAGGGATCATGACGGAGATCACAAAGAAGGTCCAGGAACAAGGATATCAGTATTTTGACTGGAACTGTGACTCTACAGATGCGAGCGGCAATCATGTTCCGGTGGAAAAGCTCGTAGCCAATGCCACATCGGGTAAGGGCAAGCACATTAATATTCTGATGCACGATACGGATGCAAAAGATACGACTGTAAAAGCACTCCCAAAAATCATCGAGCATTACAGGGCACAGGGATATGTATTTAAAGCTCTGACTGTAGATTCCTACGCCCCTCATCATCATGTAAATAATTAAGTTACCGGATAGGAGATCAGAAAAATCTCCTATCCTTTTTTGCGTGCCGCAACATCCAGGAAGCGAAAATAGTCCGGACGATGCCGGGACTGTGTGTATTCAAACAGGATCCCGTTATCATCGTATGTCTGGCTTGTGACGACGGCCAGACAGTTGTAATCTTTCAGATCCAGATATTTTTCGTCTACCTGGGTCATCTTCTCAACAGTTATTGAGCGCTTACTTGTGGAAATAGTAAGGTGCAGATCATTTTCCAAATAAGCATAGATGGAAGAGGCAGCAATCTCCGGTGTTAATCCATTTGTAAGTTCCGTACGGAAATAGTTATGGTCGAGGATCAGAGGGATATCGTCCAGGTAACGAAGCCTCTGAATGTAATAAAGAAGCGTTCCCTCTGGAAATCCGGTTTTACGTGCGATATTGGCATCGGCTGTCAGCTCGGAAAACTGCAGTACTTTTGTAAAGGGTTTCTTTTTGTTCCGAAGGGCGGATTCGTGGAAGGATTCGATTCCGCCCACGGTAAATGCTGTCTGCTCGATAGGCTGAAAGATATTCCGCACACCTTTGCCGTGCATGGGCTTTACATAGCCATCCGCAGTGAGTTCGGAAAGGGCGCGGCGGATGGTGTTGCGGGAACAGTTGTATTCCTTTACGAGCATATGTTCAGATGGGAGCAGAGCCTGATATGAGAAAGTTTCGTCTTCTATTTTCCGCTTTAAATCTTTGTATATACAGTCGTACTTTGCTTTTGGCATTTCTATCCACTCCTTCTTGTTTAAACATCTTTTCTTTATATTATAAAGAGTAAAAAAAAAGAAAGCAAGTATTTTCACACAGCTTCTTGACATGTTTAAACAAGCATGGTATATTTAAGTTGTTCAAACAAGTTCGGAAAAAGAAAGAGTAAAGGAGAGAGAAGAATGGCGAAATACGAAAATGACGTGAAGCAGCTTCTTACACTGATCGGCGGAAAAGAAAATATTCAGGCTGTATCACACTGTATGACGAGAATGCGCTTCGTACTTGTTGATCCAAAGAAAGCGGATGAGAAAGCGATCGAGGAGATCCCGTCTGTGAAAGGGACATTTACACAGGCAGGACAGTATCAGGTCATCATTGGGAATGACGTATCTGTCTCTTACAACGAGTTTACTTCCTATGCAGGTATTGAAGGAGTAAGCAAAGATGCTGCAAAGGCAGCGGCAAAGACCAATCAGAATCTTGCACAGAAAATTATGGGTGCGCTTGGCGAGATTTTCGCACCGCTCATCCCGGCCCTGATCTGCGGAGGTTTGATCCTGGGATTTAGGAACGTGATAGGAGAGATCAATTTTTTTAACAATGGCAAACAAAGTCTTGCGGATTTGTATCCTTTCTGGCAGGGGACATATGATTTCCTGTGGCTCATCGGCGAAGCGGTATTTCATCTGCTGCCGGTAGGTATCGTATGGTCCATCACAAAGAAGATGGGAACGACCCAGATCCTCGGAATTATTCTTGGGCTTACTCTTGTATCTCCGCAGCTCCTCAACGGGTTTAGTGTGGCAGATACACCTGCATCAGAGATTCCGGTATGGGATTTTGGCTTTGCGCAGGTAGATATGATCGGATACCAGGGACAGGTCATCGCAGCTATGATGGCAGGATTCGTCCTCGTCTATCTGGAAAAATTCTTTAAAAAGCATTGTCCTGAAGTTGTCAGTATGATCGTTGTACCTTTTTGTTCCCTTGTTCCGGCGGTTATTATCGCACACACCGTAGTAGGACCGATCGGATGGAAGATCGGCGATGCCATTGCAAGTGTTGTTTACGGCGGACTCATGTCTGATTTTGGATGGCTGTTCGCAGGAGTCTTCGGACTTTTATATGCGCCGGTTGTTATGACAGGTCTGCATCATATGACAAATGCCATCGATACGCAGCTTGTAAATACTTACGACGGCACCATTCTTTGGCCGATGATCGCACTTTCCAACATTGCCCAGGGATCCAGTGTTCTTGCCATGTCCATTCTTCAGAAGAAAAATGAAAGAGCACAGCAGGTCAATATACCAGCATGTATCTCTTGTTACCTTGGAGTAACAGAACCGGCTCTTTTTGGTGTCAATCTGAAATATGTATTTCCGCTCATCTGCGGAATGACCGGATCTGCGATCGCGGCTATGATCTCCGTTGGATCCGGTGTTATGGCTCTCAGCATCGGTGTAGGGGGACTTCCGGGTATTATTTCCATCAAACCGGAGTTTTATGTACAGTTTTTGATCGCGATGGCAGTTGCCATTGTAGTGCCATTCACACTTACCTTTATCGTGGGAAGCAGGAAACTTTCCGCAAAGGAGCGAGGCACTGCGAAATCAGAAAGCAAAACAGAAGTCAAAGCAGAAAAAATTGAAACAGAACAGATAGAGACAGAAAATACTGAAACGGAAAAGGGAGTCAAAGCGATTTTAAGCGGAAAAGTGATTCCGATCGAGGAAGTAGATGACAATGTATTTTCACAAAAGATCATGGGCGATGGTGTTGCCATCGAACCGACCGACACAACTGTAGTGGCGCCATCTGACGCAGAAGTGGCTATCGTTATGGCAGATACAGGACACGCCTGTGGACTGACACTGGGAAATGGCATGGAACTATTGATCCATGTCGGCATTGATACCGTAGATATGGGAGGAGATGGTTTTGAGCTTCTCGTATCCCAGGGAGATAAAGTATCAGCAGGCACTCCGCTGATCCGTTTTGATCCGGAAAAGATACGGGCAGCAGGACACCCGACAACGACAATGCTCATTGTTACCGGGGAAGGAAGTGCCAAGAATATTAAAATGAAAGCAGGTATGACGGCGGAGGCTGCGAAAACTACCGTCATCTCATTTGAATAGGACATAACAAAGAAAGGAAGAACGAGATGAAAACTGCAGATTTCAGAAAAAGTACGGTGTATCAGATTTACCCGAAATCATTTTACGACAGCAACGGCGATGGACTCGGCGATCTGAGAGGAATCATCGGGAAGCTTGATTACATCAAAGAATTGGGCGTAGATTATATCTGGATGACGCCGTTCTTCGTATCCCCTCAAAATGACAATGGATACGACGTGGAGGATTATTATAATATAGATCCGCGTTACGGCACGATGGAGGATGTGGAAGAACTGATCCGGGAAGCAGATAAAAGAGGAATCAGACTTATGTTTGACATGGTTTTCAACCATGTATCCAGCCATCATATCTGGTTTCGGAAGGCACTTGAGGGTGATCCGTATTACAAGGACTTCTTTTTCTTCCGGAAAGGGAAAGAAAACGGGGAACCACCTACCAACTGGGAAAGTAAATTCGGAGGAAATGCCTGGGAGTATGTAGAAAAATTTGATGAATACTATCTGCATCTTTTTGATGTATCCCAGCCGGATCTGAACTGGGATAATGAAAATGTGAGAAAAGAAGTACAGAAAGTAGTCAGATTCTGGATGGAAAAAGGGGTTAAAGGTTTTCGGTTTGACGTGGTCAATCTGATCAGCAAAGAGCGGTTTGAAGATGATCACGAAGGGGACGGAAGAAGATTTTATACCGACGGGCCGAATATCCATAAATATTTAAAAGAGCTTCACGAAATGACGTTCGGAAATGACACAGAGATCGTGACAGTTGGAGAAATGTCCAGCACATCCATTGATAACTGTTATCAGTACGCAGGAGAAGATACGAAGGAGCTGTCCATGGTATTTAGTTTCCACCATCTGAAAGTGGACTTCATGGGGAATGAAAAATGGGTACTTGTACCTGCAGATTTCCAGAAACTCAAACGGATTCTTTTTGAATGGCAGACGAAAATGGCGGAACATCATGCGTGGAATGCGGTTTTCTGGTGCAATCACGACCAGCCGAGAGTCGTCTCCAGATTCGGAAACGAAGGCACATACTGGAAAGAATCTGCTAAGATGCTGGCAACGATCATCCACATGTTGAGGGGAACGCCGTACATTTATCAGGGAGAGGAGATCGGTATGACCAATGCAGGATTTACGGATATTTCTCAGTATCGTGATGTGGAAAGCTTAAACCATTTCCGGATCCTTCAGGAGAAAGGACTTACCGAGTCCGATGCATATCGGATCCTTCAAATCCATTCCAGAGACAACAGCCGTACGCCGATGCAGTGGGATGAGACAAAACATGCGGGATTTGTAGCTGGTGGATCAGAAGCTGAGCCATGGATATCTGTAAATCCGAACTATGTGTCCATCAATGCAGCACAGCAGCTGGAGGATGAGGATTCCATTTTCCATTATTATAAGCAATTGATCAGGATCAGAAAAGATCTGGATGTTGTGGCATATGGAAGTATCGTTCCGCTGGCAGAAGAACATCCGTCCATCTTTGCATATGAAAGAGCATACAAAGACGAACATATGCTGGTAGTAAATAATTTTTACGGCAAAGAGACGCAGTGGAAGACGGATATTGACCTGACAGGATACGAATGCATTCTCGGAAACTATGACAACCACTCGGCTCCGGAAAATGGGGAATGGAACTTAAAGCCATATGAATCGATGATCTGGTATAAACAGTAGGACAGAGTTTTTCGGTGTCGGAAGAAGTGCCCGCAGGAGGATTCCCGAAACTGCGATAGAAGAAAATAAGAGAGTATGGGATGAGAAGGAATAGAAAACACCCCGGTTGAGATCAGTGTTCTGCATTACTGATTTTCCAACCGGGGTGTTGGCGTTAAAATTGGATCCAGTTTTTCAATTTCTGATAGATTTCTGCAATCGGAAGACCGACGATGTTGTTGTAATCGCCCCGGATACCTTTGACATGGACTGCAAAATGCCCTTGGACTGCGTAAGAACCAGCCTTATCGTATGGCTCATCGGTAGAAAGATAAGCCTGGATTTCCTGTTCTGTCATCGGATACACTTCTACATCGCTTTTCACACTAAATGTCTCGGTACGTTTCTCTAAACCGCAGGAAAGAATCAGACAAACTCCGGTGTACACCTGGTGGGTATGACCTTGCAAGGAAGAAATCATGCGGTACGCATCTTCCTTTCCGGAAGGTTTTCCTAAGATCTGTCCGTCAAACGCAACTACCGTATCTGCGCCGATGACAAGCACATCATCGTCTGGATGTGTTTTGCGGTAAGTGTGGAAGACATCATCAGCCTTCTGTGAGGCAAGTTCTTTCACAACCTCTTCCGGAATACAGGAATTGGCATGTTCTTCACAGGATGACGGAATGACGGTGTGAACGATGCCTGCCTGGGATAAAAGCTCCGTTCTTCTCGGAGAAGCAGAAGCAAGGATGCAAGTCAGATCAGAAAAGGATGGGAGCAAAAGCACTTCCTTTTCATCAAAAGATCTGTCTTCCGAAATGGAATTCTCAGATAACTGGACGGATACGTTCCTGTCTTCTTCGTACTCTGGGTGGTTTCTGTGATCAAATACGAGGATCCGGACGCTGTATGGAGGCATGGAAAGCTGTCCGTTCATGGAAAACACCTCTCCCGAAATGAGATCCTTGACTTCCCCTTGAAGTTCCCCGTGATTTGCCTGATAGTCCGTACTGTCCGCATTGACAGCCACAAAGATCCGTTCTTTGTCTGTCTTGCGCTCAAAGATCAGCTGACGGTTCATGATCAGGACATTGCGGTATGTGCCATTGCACAGGGCATCACTCTTTTGCCGAAAAGCGATCAGCTGACGGATGTACGCTGTCAGTTCATTTGGTTTCGGAGCCTCAAAACACGGCCGAAGTGCGTAGTCATTATCAGGCGCCTTGATCCCCTCTTCGCCCCATTCGCTTCCATAATAAATGCAAGGTATACCAGGCATGGTAAGGAGTGTACCATAAACCGGACGAAGGTGTTCACGGCACTTCAAGATGCTGGCGATCCGTGTGACATCGTGATTATCCACAAAAGTCATGAGATGTTTACCGCGGTAGATGCACCACTGTTCCGGTCCGAACTGACGGTTCAGGGAGTGTGCGATCTCAAATAAGTTCATATCGTTAAAGCTGGAAAAAAGACCTTTGTAGCACTCGTAATTTGTGCAGCTGTGGAGCATGCCGTCGTTGACGATCAGATTGTAGTCCCCGAAAAGGACTTCTCCGATCAAAACAAAATCCGGTTTCAGAGACGTGCAGAAACTGCGAAGCTTCCGCATAAAATTGTGATCCAGACTGTATGCCACATCAAGACGCAGTCCATCAATATCAAATTCCTGGATCCATGTCCGGACGCAGTTCAGAAGATAGTCCACTACATGAGGGTTCTGAAGATTCAGTTTCACTAGCTCAAAGTGTCCTTCCCAGCCTTCGTACCAGAAGCCGTCATTGTATCCGCTGTTGCCGTCAAAATTGATGTGAAACCAGTCTTTGTAAGCAGAGTCCCACTTCTTTTCCTGGACATCGCGAAATGCCCAGAATCCTCTCCCGACATGGTTGAACACGCCGTCCAGGACGACACGCACACCTCGGCTGTGAAGCTCGCGGCATACATCTGCAAAATCCGCATTGGTACCGAGACGGCAGTCGATTTTCAGGAAATCTCTTGTGTCGTATCCATGATTGTCGGATTCGAAGATCGGATTCAGAAGGATGGAGTCGACACCAAGACTCTGGATGTAATCCGCCCAATCGATGATTTTTCGGATTCTAGGAACCGTCTGTCCGTCATTGTGAACAGGAGCACCGCAAAAGCCGATCGGATATATCTGATAAAAAATTCCATTGTAAGCCCACATGAAAATATCCCCTTTCTATACGTACAATTATTATTGTCAGAACATTCATAGTTTATCACGTAACAATCAGAGATTCAATATAGAACCGATGGCTAAAAAACAGAAAAAATTCGGCAAAAAAAGGCAAAAAACTTTATAAAAAACGGTTGACAGACAAAGACCAAAAGCGTATACTAAAACAGTATGACATGAGAAGAAAACAGTTTGCACCATAGCCCCGGAGCGGACTGATTTCCATAATTATAATAAAGTTCATTATTTAATGTAGAAGATTGTAAACAGGAGGTCAACCAATGAAAACTTACATGGCTAATCCAGATAAGATTGAAAGAAAATGGTATGTAGTTGATGCAGAAGGACAGACATTAGGCCGTCTTTGCTCTGGAATTGCAAACGTATTAAGAGGAAAAAATAAACCGGAATTTACACCGCACGTTGATACAGGTGATTACGTGATCGTGATCAACGCTGAAAAAGTAAAAGTAACAGGGAAGAAAATGGATCAGAAGATCTACTACAATCACTCCGAATATGTTGGTGGTATGAAAGAAACAACATTAAAAGAAATGATGGCTAAAAAGCCGGAAAAAGTGATTGAACTTGCTGTGAAAGGAATGCTTCCGAAAGGACCTTTAGGAAGAGCAATGATTAAGAAACTTCACGTTTATGCAGGTGCAGAACACGCTCATGCAGCTCAGAAACCGGAAGTATTAACATTTTAAGGAAAGGTTGAGAGGAGGAAATTACAGTGGCTAGTGCAAAATTCTACGGAACAGGAAGAAGAAAAAAATCTATCGCAAGAGTATACTTAGTACCGGGAACAGGTAAAATTACAATAAATAAAAGAGATATCGACGAATACTTCGGACTTGAAACATTGAAAGTAGTAGTTCGTCAGCCGCTCGTAGCAACAGAGACAACAGACAAATTCGATGTACTTGTAAATGTACACGGCGGCGGATACACAGGACAGGCTGGAGCAATCCGTCACGGAATCTCCAGAGCACTGCTTGAAGCAGATGCTGATTACAGACCGGTTCTCAAAGCAAACGGATTCTTAACACGTGATCCACGTATGAAAGAACGTAAGAAATACGGCCTCAAGGCTGCCCGTCGCGCTCCGCAGTTCAGCAAGCGCT